>JAPDPT010000030.1 GCA_034506315.1 candidate division KSB1 bacterium
TGGCGGCCGTTCTTTCCGTGATCGCCTCTGCGTAGTCCGAAGCCCGCGTCTTGTTCGTCGTACCGACCTCCACCATGATGGCCCCGCTCTTCTCCATCACCTCCGGCAGGCGGAACGAGCCGCCGATCTCGATCAACTGGCCGCGAGAGACAATGACCTCCCGTCCCTTGGCCAACGTATTGAGAGCCAGAAGAACAGCGGCCGCGTTGTTGTTGACCACCACGGCGGCCTCGGCCCCGGTCAGACTGCACAGAAGAGGTTCCAGGTGGGCCAGACGATCCCCCCGCTCGCCCTTCTCCAGATCCACCTCGAGACTGCAATATCCGGCGACCTCGAGAAGGTGTTTGCGGGCCGCTTCGGGTAGGGGAGCCCGCCCCAGATTCGTGTGCAGAATAATACCCGTCGCGTTGATCACGCGGCGCAGACTCGGCTGCAGAGACCCCGCCAACTTCCGCTCCACTTCGCCCAGGACCCACTCGGCCAGGCGATCGCGGTGTTGCCACTGTTCCGGCACAGATCCACCCCGCCGCAGGGCATCGCGCACACGTTCCAGTTCCCTTCTGACCGACTCCACGATCTCGGCGCGGGGAAAACGTGCCAGGAGCTCTGCCGCCCGCGGCGAACTGAGGACGGAATCTACGCTCGGCAACACCCGAAAATCCATTGCGGTACCCCGACCCTCCCCTGGTTTTCAGCCCTCAGGCGATGCCGCTTCTCGATCCCTAATTGTGCCTCGCCCGGCCCGCGCTGGTTTCTGCCACCTTCCCTTGCGGACAATCAAGGGCGACCCCCTCCCGGCGCCCGCTCCAGCTTCCACAGGGCAACCCCCCACGCGTCAGACCGCGGGAGCCCCTGGCTACGGAGCCCCGCCCGCTGAACACGCAACCAGCATTCCGTCAGGGAGACAGCTCCGCCAGGTAACGTTCGGCCTCGATAGCTGCCATGGCCCCGGTCCCAGCAGCTGTGATCGCCTGCCGGTACCGGGGATCCTGGACGTCTCCGCAGGCAAAAACGCCCGGGACACTCGTGCGGGTGTAACGGTCGGTCACGATGTACCCATTGGCGTCCAGCTCAAGCTGTCCCGTGAACAGAGAGGTGTTGGGCACGTGGCCGATGAACACAAATACGCCCCTGACCTCCAGCTCGCTCACCTGCCCGTCCTTGACGTTCCGGACCTTCAGCCCACGCACCGAGTCCTCACCCAGCACCTCCTCCACCACCGTGTTCCACAAGAAGGTAACCTTAGGGTTCCTGAAGGCCCGCTCCTGGAGGATCTTGCTCGCGCGCAACTGGTCCCGCCGATGGATGATCGTCACCTGAGAGGCGAAGCGGGTGAGGAAAAGCCCCTCGTCCAGTGCACTATCGCCCCCGCCGATTACGGCTACGGGTTGATCCTGAAAGAAAAAGCCATCGCAGGTGGCACAATAGCTGACGCCCCGGCCGGTGAGTTCTTTCTCCCCCGGCACATTGAGTTTGCGAGGGGCGCTCCCGGTAGCGATGATCAGCGTTTTGGCTTGATAGGTGTTGTTGCCGGTGTTCACAACAAAAGGCCGTACCCTGAGGTCGACCGCCTCCACGGTCTCCATCTCCAAACGCGCCCCAAACTTCTCGGCCTGGCGCCGGAAGAGATCGTACATCTCCATACCGCTGATCCCGTCCGGGAAGCCAGGGAAATTCTCAATGTCGCTGGTCAGGGTTACCTGCCCCCCCGGCTCGCTGCCGGTGAGGACGAGTGGATTCAATCGAGCCCGAGCTGCGTAGATCGCCGCGGTCAGGCCCGCAGGCCCGGAGCCGAGAATGATCACATCTTCCACCTGTCTCCTCCTGTCGTGACAACCCGCTGTCCGATGGACACCCCGATAGGCCGGCCTTGCCCTCAGGCGACCGCACGCGAAAGACAATATAGGGTGCCTCGATCCCAAAATCAACGCGTGCGCCGGGCAAAGCCGTCCCCTTTGCTTGCTTGTTTTCGATGCAGCTGGTTGCCCGGGGTGACAGCCGTCCCGGCACGTGCCCGGAGCCATCTGGTGAAGAGGATTCCCCAAGGCGTAGCCGGAAAACGCGTGGGCTTCCCCCCTATCCGCCACACCTCCCGCTTGGCCAGCCCGGAGCTTCAGACGTAGGCCCGGCCTGCCTCCGGGCCCCGTGTGGAGGATCTGGACACCCCGCACGCACCCCCCGATCCCTCCACTCGTCCTTTAGCGCAGGAGGAGCATTTTGCGCGTCAGGACCTCCGCCCCGCAAACCGCGCGGCAATAGTAGACACCCGACGGGACCTCGAGGCCGTGATCGTCCCGCCCATCCCATAGGAATTCGCGATAGCCGGCCTCGAGAAGCTGGTCGGCCAAGACGCGGACCAGCCGTCCCCGCACGTCGAACACCTCAATGCGCACCCGCGTGGCGCGCGGGACCTCCAGGCGTAGACGCGTGGCCGGGTTAAACGGGTTGGGGTAGTTGGGGTGGAGAACCAACCTTTCTGGCAGCCCAACCGAGACACGCACCGGCTCGTGAAGGGTCCTGCGGCCGGAGAGGTCCACGTCCTCCAGTCGATAGTAGTACACCTTTCCCGCCGAAGCAGTACGGTCAAGGTATTGGTACGTACGGTCGTTGCGTGAGGAGATGAGCTCCGCGTTGAGCGCGCGGTACGTACCGTCCTCCTGTTCCGAGCGCAAGATGTTGAATCCGAGCGTCCCCACCTCACGAGCCGTCTTCCACAATAGGCGCACGCCTTCGAACGGGAGAACCTGCGCTGCAAAGGACTCCAGCTGGACCGCGGTGTGCACCGTAATCTGCCAGCTCATACTGGCCGAATCCGACCGGTCATACACCGTGACCCGGACGGTGAGATCCCCTGGATCGTGTCGCGTGCTGAGGAAGCGATAGGAGGGGCCCGTGGACACAAGGGTGCGCCCACTGCCGCGATGCACGTACCAACGGAAGCTCAGGGAGTCCGAGTCCGGGTCCCGGGCGACAACGGAAAAGAGCAGGCTATCGGGATAAGTGATCGCCACCGTCCGGGAGCTGGGCGTAAATGAGATGATTTCCGGAGCCCTGTTCTGGTCGAGCACGCGCAAGGTGGTAATCTTGTGGGAGACACAGCCCTCATCGTCACGGGCGCGGAACAGGAGTCGATAGATGCCGGCCGCGGAGCGATCCGGGGACCACGAGAATCGTCCGGTACGAAGGCTATCGAATTGCGCACCGCGAGGGAGGTTTGACGCTCCCAGGCTCACGGTGCCGCCGTCGGGATCGTAGGCTGAGACGGTGAACTCGATCCTCTGTCCCTCACTCACGGAGGTATCCCCCGGGGCCAGGATTACGGGGTAGAGGCTGGCTTCGCCCCAAGCTCGAAACTCGACGGGGGAGCCCCGCAAGCCCAACCGGATCGCCCAGGCCACATTGGTCCCTGGCTGGTCGGCCAAAATCCAGTGGGCGCCGGCCACACCCCTCTCGTCCGTGATCACCGGCTCGCTTTCTACGATGCGGCTCTTGCCATCTACGGTAACGAAGGTCACACCTGTACCCGGCACACCATTCCCGTAGCGGTCCAGCACGATCACCTCGATGGGCAAGCCGAGTTCTCGCCCTGCCTGCCCGCGCTGGTTTGCGCCGCCATAAGCGGCCAGGCTGTCTGGGGTCCCCGGTCTTGCCGTCGCGGTAAAGAAGAGCGGGGAGCCCTCAAGCCCGGCCACCTCGGCTTTCGCCACCTGCTGGCCGGCTCGCGTTCCCAGCGTCCAGACTGTGCTGGCCAGCCCCTGCCCATCGGTAAGCCGGACAGACGATACCGAAAGCTGACCGCCGCCGCTGACCACGCTGAAAGCCACCGGGACGCCCGCAATCCCATTGCCGTAGCGGTCCTCGACGCGCACACTCAGTGGCTGGGGCAAGGTGAGGCCCACCGTGCCCACCTGCTCAGCGCCCGACACGGCCACGAGCCGCGCGGCCTGAGCCGGACTGGCGACGAAGGAAAACTGGATCTTAGCGCTGACCCCGCTTGCCTCAGCAAGAACCTGATAGGTGCCCTTTTGCCGGCCAAGACGGAAGTGGACTTCCGCGATCCCCCACGCGTCCGTGCTGTCTGCGGTCGGGTAGACTTCCCCGCCCGTCGGGGCCGAGAAGCGAACCACCGCTCCCCACACGGGATCGCCCCTCCCATCCTTGACCCGAACCCTCAAAAGCTCGGGCAGCCATTGATCTACCGTGCCGGTCTGGCCGTTTCCGGAGACGAGCTCCGCGACCGCCGGTACTCCGGTAACGGCATTCAAGCGGAAGAGCACGGGCGAGCCCGCAAGGCCTTCCGCTCGTGCCTCCACGAAGTCGGTGCCCTCCGTGCGGCTCAAGATGTAGTGGACCGCAGCGATTCCCGCCGCATTGGACGCGACGGGCTGCGCTTCGAGAATCTTCCCGGTGCCTTTGGTGACGGCGAAAGTCACCGGGTATCCGGCTACCGGGTTCCCGTAGCGATCCTCGATGCGCACAGCCAGACTCTCGGCCAGGATCGTCCCGGCGTTCCGGGTCTGGTCGTTCCCGCTGAACAGAACGATCCTCGCGGCGGCCAGAGAGGTAAAGGTGACGGTGGCCGAATTTCGCAGATCGATCTGGTCCGTAACCACCCGGGCCCTGATCGTCTTCGTGCCGGCTTGGGTGGAGACAATGCTGCCCCTCACCATTCCCTGCAGGTCCGAAGCGGAGGCGGGCTGCTGGATCTGATGTCCCGTTCCGATGGCTTCGAACGTGACCACCTTGCCCGGTGTCGGGTTGCCGTAGCGGTCCACCAAACGGGCGAAAAGTCCCACGCTTGTTTGACCATCCGCAGGGGCCGTTCCCCTATCGGTCCAGACCCTGGAACTGTCGGGATCCGGTAGATCGGGTACGGCGCTGGCCGTGAAAACCACGGGCGAGCCTTCGAGGGGTCCGATGCCGTTGTTCGAGGAAGCCTCTACCCGATGAAGGCCGACACCGGCGCGTGTTCCCAGGATCAGGACGCAGTCGGCATAACCGGCGGCGTCGGTCGACCGTACAAGCAGCGTGTCACTCCCGCCATTCAGTTTGCCGCCGCCCGCAACTACACGGAAGGTCACAGGATGACCCGGCACGCCGTTTCCGTAGGTATCCGTCACGCGCACACGCAAGGGCTGGGGAAGAGGCTTGCCGACGGTCCCCTCTTGGCCGCTTCCCGCGACGTACACGAGGCGCACAGCCTCACTGCTCCGAGCAGACGCTCGGAAAAGTAGGGGAGATCCCGCCAGATCGACGCCGTTGTGGGTGGACCTGGCCTGGACCACGTGATTGTTGACGCCCGGAGTCCCTCCCAAGGTGAGCCGGACTTGACAGATGCCGTCGCGATTCGTAGTGCGAATGAGGACCGTTTGCCCCGTCCCGTCCAGAGTGCCTCCCCCCGACAACACACGGAACTCGACAGGATGCCCCTCAATGGCGTTTCCCGCTGCGTCGGTGACGCGTACCTTGAACGGATACAGGAGCGGGCTGTTGACGACACCGACCTGACTATCGCCGCTCACGTACGTGAGTCGAGAGGGGGGACCCAAGACCGCGCTGCTTGTGAACCGCACGGGGCTTCCTACCAGAGCTTGGCCTCCGAAAGTGGACCGGGCTTCTACCACATTGTTCCCCACACCCGGCTGCGGACCGACGGTGTACGTGGCCGCTGCCCGCCCGCTATCGTCCGTGACGACCTGGAGGCTGGGCTCTCCTGCGAAGGACCCAGCGCCGGCGACAACCACAAACGTCACCGGATGCCCTGGCACCGGGTTGCCGTAGCGGTCCTGTACTTTGACGACAAGGGGCAGCGGCAAGGGCGTGCCTGCTGGGGCCGTCTGACCATCGCCCGAGACTTTCGTCAGTTGATGGGGATCATTCGGCAAGGCGCTTGCCACAAACCGCAGCGGCGAGCCCAGGAGGTTTGGCGCAATGATCTCAACCACGTTGTTCTCCGCGCCTGCGGCGGTCCCCAACGTCAGAGTGGCCTGCACCAGACCCTGTGCGTTCGTAGCCAGATCCAGTTCCGTGACACCCCCGATGTTTCCACCGCCTGCCACCACCCTCAGGGTGACCAGATAACCGGAAATCGGGTTCCCCAGCTCGTCCGTGACGCAGGCTACAAAGGGCTGCTCCAGGTCTGTTCCGGCCCTCCCGACCTGGCGATTCCCACTGATCTCGACAAGACGACTCGGCTCGCGGGGAGTGGAGGAGGCAACGAACTCGACCGGGCTCCCGTCGATCTCCAGCCCGCCGTGTCGGGCGTGGGCCCTCACCCTATTGGACTGGGGGCCAAGGGTCGGGCCCAGGGTCCAGATCACCTGCGCCACGCCATCGGCTGCTGTGTTCACCTCCGCCGATTCTGCCCCGTTGACTTTCCCGCCTCCATCGATCACTTCGAAGAGCACCGGGCATCCGGGAACCGGATTTCCGTAGCGATCCAGCACCCGGACGCGCAGAGGCAGAGGGAGCACGCCCCCTACCAGCCCCGACTGTCCGTCCCCGCTGACTTTGACAAGTCGCGACGGCACGTCCGGCAGAGCCGTTGCGCGGAAGACGACCGGGGACCCCACGAGTGGAGCGCCTCCCTGCGAGGCTGTGGCCCAAACCAGCTGGTTCCAGACCCCAGCCACCCTGCCGACGGTGAGGCCTGTGCGTGCGATCCCGAGGCTGTCCGTGACGGCGAGGGCACTGTCGAGCTGCCCTTCCCCCTCTCTCACCTCAAAGCGCACCTCGAATCCCTGAACCGGATTGCCGAATGGGTCCGTAACCTGAACCACCAGAGGGTCCGGAAGGTGGGTGCCGACCGTAGTCCGCTGGGAATCGCCGGCCACATAAGCGAGCCGGGCGGCCGCTCCCGTGTAGGACCGCGCCTCGAAGAAGGCCGGCGAGCCTGTTAACGGGCTGCCCTGATACACACAACTGACACGCACACGGTTCACCACCCCCGCCTGAGGGCCAAGGGTGAGACGCGCCCTCGCCAAACCCTGATCGTCCGTGGTGACCTCGATGCTCTGTTGGCCCTCCAGGTTGCCGCCTCCAGCTACGACCTCGAAACGCACCAGGTGACCGGGGCACGGATTCCCGTATCGATCCTGCACCTGCACCGCAAGGGGCTCTGGCAGCTCCGCACCGGCCGGCCCTGTCTGATCCTCGCCGGAGTACACGAGGAGGCGGAAGGGCACATCGGGCAGAGCCTGAACCACAAAGGTCACGGGCGAGCCTTCCAGGGGATCGCTGTCTCGGAAGGACTGGGCGCGTACCTGCACATTTCCAACTGCCGTCGAGAGTACCAGCTGCACAGCCCCGATGCCCGCTTCGTTCGTGGAAACGTCCGCGCTTCGCCCGACCCCGTTCAGCGACCCACCCCCGGAATGGATCCAGAAGTTTACCCGGTGTCCAGCGATCGGATTGCCGTAGGCATCGGTCACGCGGACCGCGAGGGACTCCGGCAGGGCCGATCCCACCGTGCCTTGCTGGCCATCCCCTCTAACCATCTCCAGGCGCTGCGGCGGCCCTGGCTCCGCTACCTCCGTGAACCTTATGGCCGGGAGTCCCCGCACAGCCGCTTCGATCACCACCGGACCGGCCACGGTTCCCAAGGTCAATCGGGTCCAGGCGAGACCTTCAGCGTCCGTCAAATTGGTGAGCGCAACGGGGGGATCGCCGAGCCCCTGCGGCTCGTACTCCGGGTCTCTACTAAGCAGGATCTTGTCCAGGTAAAAACCGGGCGATGCGAAAAACACGCGCAGGGTGTGGGCTCCTCGGCCCAGGTAAAGGGATAGTCCGGCCGGCTGCGTCCAAACGTAGTCAGCGGTCGTCGGCAGAATCCAGTCATCTCCGTTATGCCTTACGGTATCCCCTTCGTCGACCTGGAATCCGGATAAGCGATTGGAGTTGTCATCGGGAGCGAGATAACGGAGCCAAACTCGATGCTCACCTGCCAAGGCAACGTAGAGGGGAAACTCGACGTAGCATCGAGTCTCCCCCCGGCTTAAGGCAGCCTTTCCGCCCGAGGCTTGGGGGTCGTCCACCACCTGCACGGCTCCACGGGTCTTCGCCTCTTCGGCTTCCAGGTAGTAGTGCCCGTCCAGCGCGAGGCTGTCTACGGAGAGCACTGCCGCGCCATCCGTCACCCGGAAGTCCACGACAGCCCCGGGCACCGGAGCACCGTCCGTCCCGACCAGCCGAACGATGAGGGGGATTGGCAGGGAAGACGTTACTGGGCCCGACTGGCGGTCGCCCTGGACGATTTCCAGATAGGCCGCCTCGGCGGTCGAAACCTCGGCAATGAACTCTGTCACTGCCCCTTCCGCCCCGGGAGCGAGGAGCACACCACCGTAATAACGGCTGGCAGGAGGACGGGCGCCCTGGGGCTCGTGGACCAGAGCATCGAAGACACCGTTTCGGTAGACGAGAAAGTGTGTGCCGTCCTTGTCGTCCAGAATCTCTACCTCGAGCAGATCGCCCGGCCCCATCGGAAGGCCGGAGAGCGATGGACCCGAGGCGAGAGTCTGGTCCACCACGTTACCCTCGGAGATCGGTAGGAGCTTGACCGACTCGCCCTGGTGCAGCAGCAGGTAACCGTTGGCGGATACGGAGGGCGCGTCGAGCATAAGGGCCAACCCTCCGGTGGAGACACCCTCCGCTGTCACACTGTTGCCCCAGCGCAACCCCACCCTGCGGGGATTCGCCTCTGCCAGCCAGGTGGCCAGGGATCTGGCCGGGGTGCCGTTCCGAAGTTCACCCGCCTCGACGATCATGCCCTGCGAACCAGCCCAGTTGCCGCCGAGCTCCGACCCGGAGAAATCCTCCACGAAGATCAGGCGGTCGGGTCGAGGAGGCAGAGTAACCGCGCCTGAGAACGAAATTTCGGAAGCGTTCCCCGCAGCGTCTTCGCTCCGGATGGCGAAATAATACGTGCCCCCCGGGGCCAAACCGTAGACAACGAACTCCTGATCGCTACCAGCTTCCCCCGGCACGAGATCAGCGGCCCCCAGGGCGCGTGGGGCACTCTCGAAGGTCTGTGGATCGATCGGAGTTGTCGAGTAGCGGACATCGTATCGATAGGCCCGGCTATTTGTGCCCCCGCGTTCGGCCGGCGCAGACCAATGCAGGCGAGCGGAGAACGGACTTTCCGGCTGGACCTCCAGATCCGTGATCCTGGTCGGAGGGAGGATGTCGTCGTATCGGACCAATACGGCCGCCGTGACGTTGTTGATGGCCTCAGGTAGTCCGTGGAGGATCAACCCCGCGTAATAGGGAGAAGCCACAGGGATGGTCTTCAGCGGATCCTTCAGAGTTCCGTCGTATTCCCCGTTGACGTAGACGTCGAAATAGAAGGCGTCGCGCTCCGCACGGAACACCACCCGTGTTGTGTCTCCGGCGGCGGGGAGGTCCAGGTGAACAGGATGGGGAACTTCGTCCAGCAGTAGCCCCAGGGTACCTCCCACGATTTGGTAGAGCTGAAGCCCTTCCTCCCTCTTGACCACAGCGTAGCCGTTCGCAGAGCTGGAAGCCGCATCGAGGCCGAGGGCCAGTGCCGCAGCGCCACTTCCGGAATTGCTCCCTGGGACGTTCCTTCCCCAGACCAGAGCGACGCTCTGGACGTTCTGCAGGCCCCGATAGACCGCAAGGTGGTGCCAGGACTCGTCCCGATCCGTGTTTTGCAGCTCGCCCGGAGATATTACGATGTACTCCTCCCCCGCCACCCAGTCGGCCGAGAGGGTGAGGAACTCATCGACGACCCTCGTCGCAGATCCCCCCTGGGCCAGGAGCGACCCGCCCCGAAGAAGGAACGAGAAGAAAAGCCAGTAGGGAGCTCCCCATCGACGTCGCGACATTTCCGGCACCTCCCAAAGGGCCCTTTGCCCGTGCGCGCCAAAACGTGGCGCCCCATCCTATGGGCAAGCTTGAGACAGCAACACGCGGAGGGATGGTTTGCAAACACCGCACCACGCGCTGTCTGATCTGCTGCTTGGAGAAAGTGGAGAGGTGCCTTCTTGTCCCTTCAGAGATCCCCTAACCGTTTCAGGCTGAGACGCTGGCGAAAGACGAACCGTCCCCTTGTGGGTGGTTCCCCCGAATCAGGGCCAGGTGCCTTCTTCGTATCCGGCCACACGGAGTCGGTTCATGGCGCGCGCCAGTGCGGCACGGGCACGTTCCAGATCGATATCGGGCGTACGTTGGCGCAGGCGCTTAAGAGCGCGCTCCCGCGCGGCGAGGGCCCGGGCCACATCGATCTTGGCGGCTTCCTCCGCCGTCTCGGCCAGGATAATCATCCGGCGCGGCAGTACTTCGACAAATCCGCCCGAGGTGGCGAAGCGGATCAGCTCCCCCTTCCTCCGCACCCGGATTTCGCCCACGCGCAGAGCAGTCATTAAGGGCGTGTGGCCCGGAAGCACGCCAAAATAGCCATCGATTCCGGGAGCCCGCACCGCCTCCACTTGGTCCGAAAACACAACCCCCTGGGGCGTAACTATCTCCAGCAGGAAGGTCTTGGCCTCCGGCATCTCGGCCGCCTCTACGCGCTCTGAAGCCGCTTGGCCTTCTCGATGGCCTCGTCAATCGTACCGACCATGAAGAAGGCCTGCTCGGGCAGGTGATCGTACTCTCCCTCGATGAGGCCCTTGAAGCCGCGGATGGTCTCCTCCAGGGGTACATACTTTCCAGGTTGCCCCGTGAATTCCTCTGCCACATGGAAGGGCTGGGAGAGGAAACGCTGGATCTTCCGGGCCCGAGCCACGATGAGCTTGTCCTCGTCGGACAGCTCGTCCATACCCAGAATGGCGATGATGTCCTGCAGGTCCTTGTAGCGCTGGAGGATCTGCTGCACAGTGCGAGCTACGTAGTAGTGCTCCTCCCCTACAATCCTCGGATCGAGGATCCGGGAGGTCGAATCCAGCGGATCCACAGCCGGGTAGATCCCCAGCTCCGCGATCTGCCGGGACAGAACCGTCGTGGCGTCGAGATGGGCAAAGGTGGTGGCCGGGGCTGGGTCAGTGATGTCGTCGGCCGGCACGTAGATGGCCTGAACCGAGGTGATGGATCCGCGCTTGGTCGAGGCGATCCGCTCCTGGAGCTGACCCATCTCAGTGGCCAGCGTCGGCTGGTACCCTACGGCCGAGGGCATCCGGCCGAGAAGGGCGGAGACTTCTGAACCAGCCTGGGTGAAACGGAAGATGTTGTCGATGAAAAGGAGAACGTCCTTCCCTTCCACATCCCGGAAGTACTCGGCAATGGTCAAGGCGGACAAGCCGACGCGCATCCTCGCGCCGGGCGGCTCATTCATCTGCCCGAAGACCAGGGCGATCCGGGATTCGCGGAGCGCGCGGAAATCCACGTAGCTCGGATCTCGGGTGCGGATATATTCCTTAGCCTTGGGCCCGTAGTTGATCACGCCGGACTGGATCATCTCCAGCCAGAGATCATTGCCCTCACGGGTACGCTCGCCTACGCCCCCGAACACGGACACGCCGCCGTGAAACTTGGCGACGTTGTTGATGAGCTCCATGATAAGCACGGTCTTGCCGACCCCGGCGCCGCCGAAGAGGCCAACCTTACCCCCCTTGACGTAGGGCTCAATCAGGTCGATGACCTTGATCCCGGTCTCGAACATCTCGTAGCTGGTGCTCATCTCTTCGAGCGGGGGAGGTTCGCGGTGAATAGGCATCCGCTGCTTGGCTTCGATGGGGCCAAGCTCATCAATGGGCTCGCCCACCAGGTTCATCAGCCGACCCAGGGTCTCCGGCCCCACGGGCATGTCGATCGGCCCGCCCGTGTCGCGCACCTCCATCCCGCGTACTAGGCCATCGGTGGAATCCATGGCCACACAGCGCGCCGTGTCCTCCCCCAGATGCTGGGCCACCTCGAGAACGAGCCGGGAACCATCGGGCCGGATCACCTCGAGGGCGTTGAGGATATCCGGCAACCGACTGTCTTCAAAACGCACATCCACGACCGGACCGATAATCTGCACAATCTTTCCGACGCTCATCGTAACGCCACCCCATTCCGCTTAGGCTTTCAACGCCTCCGCCCCGCTGACGATTTCGATGAGTTCCTTGGTGATCGAGGCTTGGCGCGCTTTGTTGTAATGCAGCACAAGGTTCTGGATCATCTCCTCGGCGTTCTCGGTGGCCGCGTCCATGGCGGTCATCCGAGCCCCCTGCTCTGCGGCGAAAGACTCCAGCAGAATGTGCCAGATCCGGATATTCAGGTACCGGTCCAGCAACGGATCCAGGATCTCCTGCGGACTGGGCTCAAAGAGGTATTCGACCGGGTGCTTCTCAACCTCCGGTAGGGACGGCTGGATCGGCAACAATTGCTCCACCACGATGCGCTGCTGGACGGCGGATTTGAACTCGTTGTACACCACGTACACGTGGTCGAGCTCCTCGGCAAGGAACTTCTCCTTGATCAGGCTGGCGATCGCGACGGCGTGAGGAAAAGCCAGCTCGCTGAAAAAACCCGCGTAGCTGCCGAGGACAGGCAGGGATTGCTTGAGGAAGTGATCGCGAACCTTCCTGCCCACAGCGATCACCCCAACCACTCTCTCCCCGTGCCGCGCGATCTCCTCGTGGGTCCGCCGGATGATGTTCGTGTTGAAACTGCCGCACAGGCCGCGATCACCGGCCACCGCCACGATCCCCACCCTGCGCTGCTCCCGCTCCGCCAGAAGCGGGTGCAGGGAACGGTCCACACGGGCGCAGACACTGCCCAGGATCTGCGTGACGCGGTACGAGTAGGGCCGCGCCGCCATAAGCCGCTCCTGAGCCCGGCGCAGTTTGGCCGCCGCCACCATCTTCATCGCTTTGGTGATCTGCTGGGTGCTCCGGACGCTGAGGATCCGGCGGCGGATATCCCGAAGAGATGCCATGGCTACGACCCTGCGTACGCCTTAATGAATTCGCTACAGGCCTCGTGCATGCGCCTCTCCAGATCGGGGGAGATCTCCTTGGTCTCCGCGATCTCCCGGAGGATCTCCGGGTGCACGGTCTCCAGGAAGCGATAGTATTCCTTCTCGAGGGGCCGCACCCGCTCCACCGGCACCGAGTCCAGATAGCCGTTTACGCCCAAGAAGATGAAAGCCACCTGTTTCTCCACCGGGAGGGGCTCGTACTGGTCCTGCTTGAGCACCTCCACCATACGCTGGCCGCGCCGGATCTGCGCAAGCGTAGCCTTGTCGAGATCGGACCCGAATTTCGCGAACGCCTCAAGCTCCCGATATTGCGCCATATCCAGGCGCAGACGCCCGGCCACCTGCTTCATGGCCTTGATCTGCGCGTTGCCTCCCACCCGGGACACCGAGATGCCGACATTGATCGCCGGTCGTTGGCCGGCATAGAACAGCGACGGCTCCAGATAGATCTGCCCGTCCGTAATGCTGATCACGTTGGTCGGGATGTAGGCCGAGTAGTCGCCCGCCTGGGTTTCGATAATGGGCAGGGCCGTCAGCGAACCTCCCCCGTAGCGGTCGGAAAGCTTGGCAGCCCGCTCCAGGAGCCGCGAGTGGAGATAGAAGATGTCCCCAGGATAGGCCTCCCGGCCGGGCGGGCGGCGCAGGAGCAGGGACATTTGCCGGTACGCCCAGGCATGCTTGGAGAGATCGTCGTAGACGGCCAGGGCGTGGCGACCCGAGTCGCGGAAGTATTCGCCCATGGCCGCGCCGGCGTAAGGGGCGATGAAGAGAAGAGGGGCCGGGTCCTCCGCCGTACAGGCCACCACGATCGTATGGTCCATCGCACCGTAGTCCTCCAGGGTCTTGACCACGCGGGCGATCGTGGAGCCCTTCTGGCCAATGGCCACATAGATGCAGATGACGTCCTGCCCCTTCTGATTGATTATGGTGTCGATGGCGATGGCTGTCTTCCCGGTCTGCCGGTCGCCGATGATCAACTCCCGCTGGCCCCGACCGATGGGGATCATCGAGTCGATGGCCTTCAAGCCGGTCTGGAGGGGCTCTTTAACAGGCTGACGATACACCACCCCCGGGGCCTTCCGCTCTACGGGACTGTACTGCTTGGCTTGAATCGGCCCCTTGCCGTCCAGTGGCCGCCCGAGGGGGTCCACAACGCGGCCGATCAACTCCTCCCCCACCGGAACCTGGAGGATACGCCCGGTCCTTCGGACGATGTCTCCCTCCTTCACGAGGCGGTCCGGGCCGAACAGGACGCAGCCGACGTTGTCCTCCTCGAGGTTCAGCGCCATCCCCATCACACCGTTGGGGAACTCCACAAGTTCGCTGGCCATGACCCCTTCGAGCCCGTAGACGCGGGCGATGCCGTCGCCGACCTGAATGACTTCGCCGACCTCCTCCATTTCGGCGACGCGCTCGAAGGTCTCGATCTGCTGACGAATGATCTTGGTGATTTCATCCGGTCTAATCTGCATTCCGCACCTCGGCGTTCACTTCCACCGGGAGTCGAGCCGCAAGAAGCTCAGCGCGCAGGCGTTCCAGGCGCCTCCGCAGGCTCGCGTCGAACACCTTCCCGTCGATGCGAAGCACGAGCCCACCGAGAATCTCCTGGTCGACCCGCGAACGCAGCTTCACTTCCGAGCGAAGGGCCTCGGAAAGACGCCTCTGCAGGCTTTCCCTTTCGGGCTCGTCCATGGGCACCGCGGTGATCGCTTCCGCTTCCACCCGCCCGAGCTCCTGATCCAGGAGCCGCTCGTACTGGACCCGGATTTCGGGGAGGAAGGCCTCTCGGCGGGCCTCAATCAAAACTCGCAAGAAGCGGACAAAGAGTTCCGAAAGCCAGCCTTGCGCCACCCGATCGATGAGCTCCTGCTTGCGCGCCCGATCCACTTCCGGCGACAGCAAGAGGAGCCGGAACTTCCCTTCCTGCTCCAAGACGCTCAGGAACAGACTGAGCTCCTGGGCGATCTCCTCCGCCCTCCCCTGGCTCCGCGCCGCCTGCAAGAGGGCGCGGGCGTATCGTCTTGCCAGCGCGATGGCTCTCACGAGAGACCCTTCATCTCCTCAATGGCTTCTTCGACTAAGCGCCGATGTTCCTCTGGTCCCAGAGAGCGCCGGATCACCTTCTCGGCGGCCGCGATGGAAAGATCCACGGCAAGCTTGCGGATCTCGTCGATGGCCTTATCGCGACTGAGGGCGATCTCCCGCTGGGCCTTTTCCAGCATCTGATTGGCCTGGGCGCGGGCGTCGGCCAGGATCTGCTGGCGCACCGCCTCGGCGGCTTTCCGGCTCTGCTCCAGGATCTCCTGGGCCTCCTGGCGCGCGGCCTCAAGCATCTGCCGCTGCTGGGCCAAAAGCTCCTCGGCCTGGCGCTTGGCTTTCTCAGCGCCCTCGAGGCTCTCCTGAATGCGCCGCTCGCGCTCCTCAAGGGCCCCGAGAATCGGCTTCCACGCCAACTTCTTCAGGATGAAGAGCAGCAACAAGAAGGTGAGGACCGTGTAGATGATGAGGCCCGGGTTGACACGAAGCAGCATGGGCGGCTCTCCGCTCTCAGGCGCTCTTCGCCACAAACACCAGCAGCACGCACACGATCACCGAAAACAGCGCCACACCTTCGATCATGGCTGCGGTGAGGATCATCATGCCGCGGATGTCCCCAGCGGCCTCCGGCTGGCGAGCTGTACCTTCCATGGCCGCCTTAGCCAGCTGGCTAATCCCGTAACCCCCACCGATGGTCGCCAACCCTGCCCCTAATCCCGCAGCCAGATACGCAAACGCCAGTGACCACATGTTGACCTCCTCACATTTGGACCGATGGCTTCTGGTGCTTCCAGTCTCCGCTCACCTCGAACCAGGGATACCTCTCAATGCTCTTCCGCCAAGGCCATGCCGATGAAGACGGCGGACAGCATCGTGAAAATGTACGCCTGAATAAAAGCGATCAGGACGGCGAGGAGCTCAATCGCAGCGGCCGCCGGAACTGAGACGAAGGCGATGACCACCTTGCCGAAGATAAAGATCAACCCCAGCAGGGTAAACACCACCATGTGATCGGCCACCATGTTGGCAAAAAGTCGGATCGCCAGGGCGAAGTGTTTGGTGAAAAGCCCGAGGAGCTCCGCCACGAACAGGATCGGCACCACAAGAGCCGGGATCCCCGGCGGGACGAAGTTTCGCAGGTACCCCAGGGGTCCTTTCCGGATCAGCGCCGAGCCCTGGCCGATCAGAAAGGTCAGTACGGCCAAGGTGGCCGTGACGCTCAGGTTGGAAGTGGCCGTGGCACCCATAGGCACGAGGCCGAGGAGATTCATCGTCAGAATGAAGAAGAACACCGTGAGCAAGTAGGGGGCGAAACGATCCGCATCGTGCCCGAGGTAAGGCTTCAGGACATCGTCGCGCAGAAACACGACGACCGCTTCCAGGAAATTGGCGATCCCCCGGGGCACGAGGCCCCTTCGCCGCCCGAGGGCGCAGATCAGAATCAGCACGGCGGCCGCGATCCAGACCATCAGGACGTGCTTGGTGATCGAGAGGTCGATCCCCCAAAGTTTCGGCAGAGGAACGAGGACCTGATCCGAAATCTCCTCGAGAATGAAGCCCGCGCCCCCTTCTTCATGTTTGGTTGTCTCCTCTACCCAGAGCCGAAGTCCTTCCCATCCTAGGGAGAACGTCACCGCACCGCCTCCGCGTCAGATCTTTCCTCGCTTGAGTCCCCGATGGATTGTTAAGGCTTCCATGCTCTGAAAGGTTATGTAGCTTATCGACAAGCTCACGAAAAACGTTAGCAAGGGGATGTGCTGGCTCCGCGCCACCCAAACCAGAATCAGGGCAATCAGCACCAGCCGGCCCAGCATCCCGCCCACCAGCACCGCCATAAAAACCCGGGGCGACTTGCCGAACGCCCAGCGGTTCATGCTGTAGCCGAGAAGAATGGCCGCCAGCGCCAGCCCCATTCCCAGCCCCGCACTGATAAACTGGCGGGAGGAAGCTCCGGCGCTCCCCCCGATCACAGCGGCCAACGCCACCGCGAGCACTGCGGCAGAGATGAGTAACCTCGCGATCAACGCGAACGAGGCCCCTTTTCAGCTTCCCTCTTACGCCCGTAAACCGCGCGATAGACTGTGTACAGCCCTCCCCCCATACCCAACAAGCTTCCGAGGATCGTGAACAGCGGGAGCACCCCGAGCTTCTGGTCGAGCTTATACCCCCCGTAGAGGCCGATGAAAACCATCAAGGCCAGTCGGAAGCCCAAGTCCAGGTACGGGGCCACCTGCCGGATGGCTCGAAAGTCCACCGCCCAAACCCAGCTGTCCTTCCATCCTCTGCTCCCCCCGCACCGGCGCTATCCCAGCAAACCTACTCCCCCTTCTTCGGCGTCGCGGCGGCACCCGGAACCGCCTGGGCTGCCTTCATACTGCACTGACCGTTGAAAACGGCGCCTTCGTCGATGACAAGCTTGCTCGTCTTCAGCTCCCCCGTGAAGACGGCGGTAGCCTCCAGGACAACGCGCCCTACCGCCTCGATCTTGCCATTCACCCTGCCGCCAATGACTACATTCTTGGCCACAATCTCCCCCTCCACCTCTCCCTCTTTCCCCACGATCAGGGTGTCGCTGCTCTTAACGTTTCCCTTCACGCGGCCATCGATGCGCAGGCTGTTCTGCACATCGAGGTTGCCCTCCAGCGATGACCCCTTTCCGACGATGGAGTTCAGCTCAGTCGGTGCCGTCATGACGCCCTCTTCCTTCTTCGCCATGTCGTTCTCCGTGAAGCTACCCGAGTGTCACCCTCACACTGTCCCTCGATCCACTTATTTGCTGGCCTGCGTTCCGGTCTCGGTCGGGCGCGCGAAGGCCAGCAGGTACGACTTCGGGTCCTGCGGCTTCCCGTCCAGCCAGATCTCGAAGTGCAAATGGGGGCCGGAACTCTCTCCCGAGCTGCCCACCAGCGCAATCGGCTCCCCTTTGCGCACCCAGTCGCGGGCGGATCGCAGAAGCTTTCCGTTGTGGCCGTAGTAGCTGAACAGACCGCGTCCGTGGTAGAGGATGATCAGATTCCCGAGATCAGGGGTCCATCCGGCGAAGACGACGAGACCCGCCCCCGCTGCTCGCACCACGCTCCCGCGACGCGTGGCGATATCGATCCCGTAATGTCCCCGCGGGTCAAAGTCGGCGGTCACAACGCCCTCCACGGGGAGATGCGTAGGTAAGTTCGCCACCAGAAACTGGAGGTCCGAGCCCCGCTCGGTGAGCAAGCTGAGTGTCATCGGCCCCACCACGGTCGTGGCAGTGCCGCGGGTTGTGGGACTGTCCAGAAAGCTCACCGGAGGCATTGCCTCGGCCGTCCGCGTCTCCACTCCGCCGCGCGGTAGCTGACTCACCTCCGGGTCAAGGCCCAACAGAGCCCGGATTTTCCGATCCGTCTCCTCCAGCCGGTTGAACTCTTCCGCTAGCCTCCCAATCCGCTGGGCCTCGGCTCTGAGGGACTCGTTCTCCCGCCGCAGACGGCGGTTCTGGAACCCTAGCTGCACCACCCCTATGTACAAGGCCAGTCCCACCAGAACGTGAACGAGAACCGCCAATCCCATAACTTTCAGGACGGCCAGGCGCCGGGGCGACAGGTGCAGGCTGAAGGTGGGCCGATCGTCGTCGGGCACGATCAGAATGGAATAGCCGGCCTTCTTGCGGCCCTTGTTCCCCTTGCCTATCACGCAGCCGCTCCTTCCTCGATGAGCTGGACGATCCGCGTCAGATCCTGGGCGGAATAGTACTCGATCTCGATCCGCCCACCCCGTTTGCCCGGGTGAATCCTGACCTGTGTAGCCAGAACCCGGCGCAAACGATTCTCCGCCTCCGCAATCTCCGGCGGGAGGGATCGTGCGGGCTCTGAAGGGCGCACCGCAGGCCTCTGGGCCGCCTGTCGGACCAGCTCCTCTACCCGGCGAACGGAGAGATTCTCCTTCACCGCCCGCCGCCAGATGGCCAGCTGGAGACGCTCGTCCTCGAGATTGATCAGCGCGCGGGCATGCCCCATCGAAAGCTCGCCGCGCTCCAGGCTCTCCTGGATGGGGCGCGGCAACTTCAGGAGCCGCAGGAAGTTGGTGATCGTGGTGCGATCCTTGCCCACCCTGCGCGCAACTTCCTCCTGGGTCAGATGGCACTGCTCGATGAGTCGCTGGTAGCCGCGCGCCAGCTCCATAGGGTTGAGGTCCTCACGATGAATGTTCTCGATGATGGAAAGCTCGAGCATCTCCTCGTCGCTCTCCACATCGAGGACGTAGGCGGGGATACGCTCCAGCCCCAGGCTCTTGGCAGCGCGCAGACGCCTTTCCCCCGCGATGAGCTGGTAGCCACCATCGCGTCGGCGCACCGTGATGGGCTGAATGACCCCCTTCTCGGCGATGGAGCGTTTCAGCTCCTCCAGGGCTTCGGGGTCGAAGTGAGATCGGGGCTGGAACGGGTTCGGCTCCACCAGCTCGATTTCCACCTCGGCCAGCTTGTCCAGCCGGTCGCTGTCTTCGGGCCCGATATCCGGGAGAAGAGCTGCGAGCCCTTTACCTAACGCTGTCCGCCGTTTGCTGCTGACCATTGAGGAGAATCTCCTCCGCTAAGCTCATGTAATTCTCGGCCCCGGTCGAAACAGCGTCGTAGAGGATAATGGGCTTGCCGAAGCTGGGGGCCTCGCTGAGCCGCACGTTCCGCTGGATCACCGTCCGGAAAACCTTGTCCTCGAAGTATCTGCGGACCTCCTCGGCTACCTGGCGCGAAAGATTGAGCCGGCCGTCGTACATCGTGAGGAGGACACCCTCAATCTCCAGTTGGGGATTCAGGTGGCGCTGGACAAGGCGAATCGTATTGAGCAGCTGGCCCAGGCCCTCCAGCGCGTAGTATTCGCATTGAATGGGGATCAGGACGGAATCAGCCGCCGTCAGGGCGTTCAAGGTAAGCAAGCCGAGCGAAGGGGGACAGTCCACCAGCACAAACTGGTACTCGTTCCGGATGTCCTTCAGGGCCTGACGAAGGATGCTCTCCCGGGAGATGGCACTCACCAGCTCGATCTCCGCCCCAACCAGGCGAATCGTCGAAGGGACCAGGTGCAGGTACTGAAGCTCCGTGGGCAAAATGGTGGAAGCCACGTCCAGCCCCTGCACCAGCACCTCGTAGATGCTGTTCTTCACCTTCTTGGGGTCAAAGCCGAGCCCGCTTGTCGAATTGGCTTGCGGGTCGATGTCCACCAGGAGCGTCCGGTGCTCGGCCACCGCCAGACACGAAGACAAGTTCACGGCCGTGGTGGTTTTTCCCACGCCTCCCTTCTGATTGGCTATGGCGATGACCTTACCCATGCTGTCCATCCACCTCGCTACCTGTAGCCCCAATATAACCCCCAACCCCTACAAATGCAAGCTGAAAAGGTCCCCGCACAGACCCATAGGTGCTTGTGTCTTCAGCTGATAGGGTGACACGCACTCGCCCCTCCCCCTTGCAACTGCCGGGACCTTTGCCTAGATTGAAAAGGGAGGCCTGCGGTTTCCGTTGTCTATCGAGGGTTCCCGAAACGCTCGCACAGGGGCAAGGTACTGGGTGCTCCTGTGCCGAGCGGCACAGCTAAGGAGGAAGCCAACCAGGAGGGTCGCCATGGCAACCGAAGAGCAAGTTCGAGCCGTGCGGGCGCGTGTGCAGACCGAGCTCCTCCGCAAGGCCAACGTGGTAGGTGTGGGGATCGGCTACAAGGAAAAGGGCGGTCAGAAGACCGAGGAGATCTGCCTGGTTGTCCTTGTGGAGAAGAAGCTACCCCGCGAGGAGCTGGCGCCGGAAGATCTGGTCCCCTCTGTGATCGAGGGCGTCGTCACGGACGTGAAGGAGGTCGGCAAGATCGTCGCGCAACAGGCGCGCACCGATCGATGGAGGCCTGCTCCTCCAGGCGTGAGCATCGGACACTGGGCCATTACGGCCGGCACCTTCGGCGCTGTCGTGAGGGACCGGGGCACAGGACAGCGCCTGATCCTTTCCAACAACCACGTGCTGGCAAACAGCAATGATGCAGCCGTCGGCGACCCCATCCTGCAGCCAGGACCTGCCGACGGCGGTCACCACCCCCAGGACCGCATTGCCGACCTGCTCCGCTTCGTCCGAATCGTCTTCGAAGGCGGAGGAGGGGACGGAGAAGGTGGGATCTGCCGGATCGCCGCTTTTGCGTCTCAGGTGGCCAATCTCGCTGCGCGCCTGCTCGGCTCGGAGTGGCGGCTCCATCCGGTGCGCGCCGTCCAGCAGGCCAATCGGGTGGACGCCGCCGTGGCCCGCCCCATCTCCGGCGACGTCATTACCGACGCCGTCCTTGAGGTCGGGGAAATCCACGGCACCACTGCTCCCCATCTCGGCATGGCGGTCCTGAAGAGCGGCCGGACAACCGCCGTCACCACCGGTACGATCGAGCTCCTCGACGCCACGGTTCGGGTGAGCTACGGCGCCGCAGGGACCGCTCTCTTTGAGGGCCAGATTGTGACCGGCAATATGTCTGCCCCGGGCGACTCGGGCTCTCTGCTGGTGGAGGCGTCAAGCCGGCGGGCCGTAGGGCTTCTTTTCGCGGGCTCAGATCAGAGCACCGTGTACAACCCGATCCCCGACGTCTTGAGTGCGCTGGACCTTGAAATCCCGTAGCGAGCCCCAGAACCGCATCGGGCCAGCGCTGTTCAAGGTCGGCAGATTTCCGACGGTTTGTCGATGGGCTCTCTGGGCTTCCGAGATCGGGGAGACATCGCGGGGCCGGTCACTCGGCCCGGTAGAAGATCATCGGATAGGTGACGATCACTACCCCCCTTGCGATCACGGGGAAGCGCCAGCGTCGCACGATCGAGAGAATCTCGTTGACAAACGCGAGGTCGTCCAGGGTATTCTCGAGCACACGGACATTAGAGACAGAGCCATCGGGCTCGATGGTAATCTCCAGGACGATCTTCCCTGCCAGGCTTGGGTTCGTCCGCAAGTACTTGTTGTAGACGTACTCGATACGGCTGCGGTTTGAAAGGATGACGGCGCGCAGCTGCTCCTCGCCGCGCTGACCGATGGCCTCGCTGGAACCGGTGACCTCTGGCGCGCGGGCGAGGTCGACCATGCCCTCCTTCTTCAGCTCGACATTCCCGATCCTGGACGTGGCTTGATTAGCCGCCTGGTCGACGTCGATCGAGGGCAAGGGGCCTATCCGGAGCAGATCGTCCAGGCTGCTCTGACCACCTGCTTGTCCGTTCGGTCGCCCCAGCTGGAGGTCGCCCGATTCGGCCAGGACCTCCTCCATCTCTCTCACCAACCCGCTCCCCACCAGAAATTCGACCACGGAGCTTGAGGAGGAGCTTTCTCCCACGCCCCCAATCAGCCCGAGAATTCCCCTCTGAACCACAGCGGCCGTGGAGCCTCCCCCTTCTCGGGTCTCGCCTCCCTGCGTCCTCCGCTCCCTTCGGGTGCTCTCCTCCTGGGTGGTCCCTGTGCCGGTCGCAAGGCCCCCGGTCACCTCCGGCTCCCGGCGCATCGCCCGAGGAATGAACCTCGCGAACCGCTGGGGGATCTGCTCAACCTGTACCACGGGACGCTCCGGGAACTGGAGACCCTTGACGTAGCTCACGCTGGAGAGGCTCACGACGAGCAGCGTCAGAAAGACCGCCTTCAGAAGCGGATCCGCAGTGACCGCCTTTCGCAGCTGGCTCCGCCAGGAATAGTCGGGCAGACCCATGACCTCGGGCGGTGGCGCGACGAAATCGTATTCGAGGCGGAACCCGTCCAGCTCGAGTGTGCCACTCTTCCCGCGCCAGATGGGCAGGAGATATCCTTCGCCCCGACGCGTAAGGAGACCGTGCTGGATCAGGTCCGGGATCTGAAGAACGGAGTCGCCGACTCGTACTTCCCCTCTCGCCCTGCGTGGCACAACGAGGCTGTAGTGCTTGCCCGCGCTGACGACAAGGTGCTGTCTGCGTGGCGCCTCCGCCCCTTCGACGACCAAGTCATTATCGCTGGCGCGGCCGTACGTGAAACTCTCGCCCGGGGCCACAAAGTGTTCTCGGGCAGTCCCATCCTTGTAGATCCGTAGGCGCAGAATGTCCTTATCTGGAGCTGTCATATTCCGGCCGCCTACTCCTTGCGCGTGACCGCAAGCAGCATATTGTTGTAGCCGACGCTGCCGCAGGTGTACATGATCTTCTTGAGCACCGCGAAGGGGATCGACTTATCTCCCTGGATGACGATGTTGCCCGTGAACTCCATCCCCTGCGAGATGCTGGCGATAGTCTCGGTGAGCTTGCGGAGGCGACTCAGTTCTTCTCGTAAGGGCTGAACAATAGCCCCTCTGTTTTCGAGGACTTCCTGTGTCCGCACGATGCGATTGCCATCCAGCAGGATCCATTCCGGGGTCACGGCGATGATGCTTGCCGTCTGAGGGGGCTTATTCGCTGTAGACTCGGGAAGCCGCAGGTCCTTGGCGACCGTCAGGATATCTCCCTCGGTGGAGAAGCTTTTCAGGAGGAAGACAAGGAGGATCGTAAACATGTCGATCATCGATGTCAGGCGCAGGGAGAACGTCCCCCTTAGCCGTCTGTGCGGTTGGGGTAAATTCAGTCCGCGGGAGGAGGTGGCAGCATCCAGGCGCAAGTAAGCCATCGGGTCACCCCGAGATCGAAATATTGGGGAATCCGTTTTCGCGACACACGTCCATGACGTGCACGATGATTTCGTAGGGTATGTTCTCGCTGGGCGCGATGATAACGTCCTCGCTGCCGGCGTAGCGGGCCTTCACCTGCCGGAGCTGTTGGGCCAGCGTCTCATAGTCGTAATTGGCCGCCTTCATGGGAATAGGGGGGAACTCCAGACCGCTGCTCTTCAGCTGAAAGCCGCGCTCGTCAATGGTGAGCAAGTTGAGCACGATCTGGCGCGCCTCTACCCTTTGTTCTCCTTCACCCCGCCGAGAGAGGGAAGGCAGCGCAAGCTCGAGGATGGCAAGGCGCACAAAGACCGCCGTCAACAGGAGGAACGGGATGATGATCAGAAAGACGTTCAGGACGGGCGTGACGTTGATCTCCGCGTCCCGACGCCGCGCCTCTTTTCGCTCGCGCACCGCACGCAGGTTCATGCTAACGGCTCTCCTTGAGCGCCACCAATCGCTGGTAAATGCGAGCTACGTTCTCGTTAATCTCGTCGATAATGGCGCTCGTCTGCTCCTGGAGCACCGAGTAGACGATGAGGCAAGGGATTGCAACAAGTAGACCGAACGCCGTTGTGTTCATGGCCATCGAGATACCCGCCGACAGCAGAGCCGCCTTCTGGCTTGCTTCGGCCTGGGCCACAGCCTGGAAGGACTGGATTAGGCCGAAGATGGTCCCCAATAGGCCCAGGAGCGTGGCCACGTTGGCGATCATGGACAGATAGGGTGTTCGTTTCTCGAGCTTCGGGATCTCCGTCAAAGCCGCAAGCTCAAGGGCGTTCTGGATGTCCTGGGCTGATCCCTCGTAGTTTTCCAGTCCAGCCAGCACAATCCGCGGCAAGGCCGCCTTTGACTTCCGGCAATACTCCACCGCGGCGTTGATGCTGCCCCGCTGCACAAGTTCAATGACCTTGGCGGCGAAGGTGCCGGCGTCGATCCGATTCTTCATGCTGATGTAGACGAAGCGCTCCACGGCGATGGCGATGGCTGCAATCATCGTTACCAGGATCAGGTACATGACCGACCCGCCGTGCACAAAGGCATCATGAATGTACTGCAAGGGCCCACCTCCTCCGGCTGGTTCTCAGGTTCACCACTCTACGGGCTCACCACAGAATATATTCCTTGCGAACCACCTCTTCCGTCTTCCGCACAACTCCTGTAGGGTACTCCACCTTTCGGAAGATCTCTCGGAAGAACATGCGGTCGATACGGATGTCGTCCACCTCGGGGTTCCGTCCGGGGATGATGAAGATGGCCTGCGGCTTATCGATCCTGCCTACGACCTCCACGCGGTCCAGGAACACGCGAATCACCTCCCGGCTCAAAGCCGGCGGTTCCTGGGGTTGCGCGGTCTCTTGCTGGGGTGAAGCTTGCCCGTAGGCAAGAGAACCTCCCAGCACGGCCACCGCCACGCTCACGATCAAGGCCGCTGCCCTCACTGTCGCTTCTCCTGCGGTTTCCGCAGAGGCTGTTCGTCTTGCTCTGCCAGTCCCGAATCCGCCTCGGCGGCGCCAAGCGTAGCGGGCAAACTCAGCTCGGCAGCCAGACGCAACAGATGCTCCCGGCTGCGCACAATCCAGTCGTTGGTGAGGCCCGTCTCCTCCGCAAGTCGTAGGTTGCGGCGATGGGCTTCGTAGGCCTTCTCCTTGAACGGACGCACCTGCTCAGCCAGCTTGCGAATGTACGTGTCTCGCTGCTCCGGTGTTAGATCGGGGGGCAGAGGACTCTCCCACAGCGCGCGGGCGAATTCCTCAAAAGCCTCGCCGATTCGACAGGTCGCCGCCGAGGTCCATTCGGCCACCCGGTATTTCGCCGCCTCGGTGTAGGCCCGAAGGACTTCGGTGAAGCGCGCCTGTTTCAGTCTCAGCGATCGGTCCAATGGGGGCTCCAGGACCACGGCGGCGTAGCCCTGGTAAAGAATCTCGCCGATCAGGAACTGGGCCTTCGCACCCAAGTAGTCGTCCACCGAGGCCAGGTTGATCCGGAGCCGGTTGAAGGAATCCAGCGCGTGATCCAGGAGTTTCCGAGCGGCGACGAGGTCTCCCGCGTGCCGACGGATCTCGGCCCATCGGACCAGGCACTCCAGGTACTCGTTTGGATCTTGCGGACCGAAGCGGTTGACGTATTGTTCATAGATCCCGGCCGCTTCGTCCGGGGCACCCGCACTCTCAAGGCAAGAGCCCGCCAAAAACAGAGCCCGCCGGGCAAACCGGGACTGCGGATATTGACTTGCCAGCCGGATGTAGCCCCGGGCAGCCTCTCTCCAGTCGCCCGCGCTCTCGCGCAACAGGCTTGACCGATAGAGGCTCTCATCGGCAAACTGGGACTGAGGAAACCGGGCGCAGAGAAGATCGTACTGCTGCAGGGCCAGGTCGGGCAGACCCGCCTTCTCGTATTGCGTACCGGCCTCGAACAGGCTCACCGCTGCCAGCTGGTCATCGGGCGAGGCCTCGGCGGCCGATGCGAACATCCCTGCCGCCTCCGCCGCTTTGCCGCTCTCTCTCAGCTGCAGGGCCCGTTTGTACCGGGCGGAGGCCTTCATCCTCGCTGCCAGGGTCCGGTACTGTTCACTGTCTGGGAAAGAACTGGCCAGAAGGTCGTACCATTCCTCGGTCCCGGCGTAGTCCTCCATACGGTACCGGCACTGGCCAATCATGGCCAGAGC
Source organism: candidate division KSB1 bacterium (assembly GCA_034506315.1). Taxonomy (GTDB): domain Bacteria; phylum Zhuqueibacterota; class Zhuqueibacteria; order Oleimicrobiales; family Geothermoviventaceae; genus Zestofontihabitans. The sequence continues at coordinate 26,267 of JAPDPT010000030.1, forward strand.
CTTAGCCCGCAGGCCCTCGGGTACTCCGTCCGCGAACAGGCCCTGGTAGACGCGCTCCGCGGCCCTAAACTCGCCCAGCTCGAAGAGCGCACCGCCCAGCTTGAGCATCACAAGCGGTGCTTTCTCCGAGCGAGGGAAGGCCTTCCGATACTCATGGCAAGCACGGAGCAGCTCGGCTGTCGCCTCATTGGGCACCCGGAAAGTCGCAACGCTGTCTCCGAAGAAGTCGAACAACTGAACGTAAGTCGTGTCCAAGTTTGGGGCCTTGGCACGCAGTTGGTCCCAGCAGAAAATCCGATTGTAGCCCGCCCGGTCCGCGTAGCTGCTATCGCCCGCCAGGGTGAAGCACTCTTGATAAGCCTGGGCCGCCTGGCGCAGTTGTCCCGACTCGTAGAGCACCTCGCCCATCAGGAAGCGCACGCGGTCGGCCTCGCGCCCCCGGGGGTAGAATTCGAGATAGCGCCTGTAGACCTGGATGGCCTTCTGGTAGAGTTCGCTTTGCCGGGTGTCCCGCGCGGCCACCGCCAGGTTATTGCCGAGGGCCAAGAATGTGCTTTCCAAGACGCTATCGGCATGGGCCCTCTGCTTCGAGCTGAGGCCCCGGTACCACTCGGTACCCGGGTTGAAGCTGTTCAGCAGGTCCTCGCGTGTACGGTCGGCGTTGACCACGTCGCCTGCGGCCTCCTGACACCGTACGACCTCCACGGCGGCGTCGATGGCCCGAGGGTCTCGGGGAAAAAGGGCGAGGAACGTGCGGTACGCTGTGGCCGCCTCGCCGAAGTCCCCACGCGCGAAATAGACGAGGCCAAGGCGCAGGAACACCTCACAGGCCCAGTCCCTCTGCGCATCCCCAGAGAAGAATTGCTTCGCCTTCTCTACGCCCCCGTACTCGGAGAAGCTGATCGCGATATACTGAATCGCCTCCTGGCGCAGGTCGATCTTGGTTCGGCCCATGAACTGGGGATTGGCCCGTTCGACCGTGTCGAGATCGTCGATCAGGTACACGAAGCTGCTGATCGCGTTCGAGTAGTCGCCCAGGTTGAAGTAGGACCAGGCCAATTTGTAGATCCCCATGTCGAAATAGGGGCTCTCCCAGTACTGCAGGAGTTTGCTGTAGGCCTGGATGCTCTCCCGATACTGCTCGCGGTCAAAGTAGTGCTCACCGATCCGGAAGTAGACTTCCGGCACGAGGGGATCATCCGGGCATTCGGAAAGCAGCCGTTTCAGCGTGCGCAGGTAGGCATCCCCTTCGCCTTGCTTGCTGTAGCAGAGGGCCAGGCTGTAGATGACCTTAGCTTTGAAGAGGATGTTGGGGAACGTCTGGAGGAGGGTCTCTCCGACGTCGATGGCCCTCGAAAGATCAATCTTGGGCGGCTGGGGCTCCCAGCTTGTTTTCCCTGCCTCGTATTCCTTCTGTTCCGCCTCGAAGCGAGCCATGGCTGCGCTGTAGTCCATCTCAGCCGCCCGGGCGTAGAGTTGCATGAGCTGGAACATCAGGGTGGGGGCGAATTCCGAATCGGGGTAACGACGGAGCACGTCCCAGCAAAGAGCGATGGTGCGGTCCACCCCTGCTCGGTCCAGGGTCTCGATGCGCGTCGTGTCGGGACGGGTCGTTTCCTGCCCGGAGGCAGGCGTCACTCCCGTCCCCAGCCCCAGCAGCAGACTCGCCGTGGCAACCACCACCGGCAGGTACCCACCTCGAGCGGCCTTGGCTTCGCCAGTACTCATCGACTCAGGACCTGGTCTTCAGGAAAAGTGAGCGTGCCCGTGCGTACTCGGCGTACGCTTTCCAGTTCGGCGCCCCCTCGATGTGCTCCAGCTCCCTCTGCAAAGTGGCTACCTGGCGGTCGACCGCTTCGATCTCCGAGCGTTCCTGCTCAAGTTCCTGGAGCATCCTTGTCCTGCGCTCGCGGATTTGCTCCAGTCGGTCACGAAGCTGGGGCGTGGCGTTTGAGGAGTTGACTCCCGGCAGCACCTGGAGCAATCGGGATTCCAGCACCAGGAGTCGGAGGCGCAAGTTCTCCAGCGTCTTCTGCAAGCGGGCCAGGGTCTCACGATCCTCTTCCCGCACGCGAGCCGGGCTTTCTCCACACAGATCGATCAGCCTATCGAAGACGCGGATCGCTTCGTCGTAACGCTTATCCTCCATCAGGGAACGCCCCAAGAGAAACAGGGCTTCTTCCAGATACCGGGTCTCTGGGAATTCCGTTATCAGCTCGGTGCACCCGCGCACGGCCTCACGAAAAATGCCGGCCTTGTAGGCCGCCCATGCGTAGGCCAGCAGAGCGTCCTGGCGTTTGGCGTGGTCCGGATAGACCGACCAGAATTTCTGCATGGCCCGGCGGTAGTAGCCGAGCTCGTAGTAAACGTAACCAGCCGTCAATCGTCCTTCCCCCACCACGGCGCGGCTCTCCTCGCCGGTAATGGGCAAGACGGAGAGGCGCTCGAAGATCTGCAGGGCCTGCTGGACGTCATGTTTCCGGAGACAGGCGATCGCTGCGGTATAAAGGGCATAACCATAGTACGAGCTCCGCGGACTGACTTCGGAGAGCACCGCCAGCGCGTTCTCGTAGTCCTCCATTTCCAAGAGGCTCAACCCCGCGAAGTAGCGCCCGCCTTCCAGCACCCGGCTCCCTGCGGTGGCTCGTCGCTTCAGCTGTTCAAAGCGACCCAGTGCCTCAGCGTATTGTCCCGCCTTGTAAGCCACCCTCTCCAGGCCAAACAATGCGGCACTCACGCTGGGTTTTTCTGGGAAGCGCTCCAGGACGTGCTGGAACGTCCCCTTGGCGGCGTCGTAAAGGCCAAGCTCGAAAAGCGCATTCCCCAGGAGCACCTCCGCCGCGTCCAGCTGACTGTACTGGGGGTGGAACTCTACCAGCACAATGAGGTCGCGGGCGCATTTCCAATAGTCACCCTTCCCGTAGGCCGTTACGGCGCTGTTGAGGAGATCATTGGCGATGAGCTCAAGCTCATGGACGAGATCCTCTTGCTGCGCCCTCCCAACGGTTGGGAACCATAGCAGGAACAGGCAGAGGGCGATGCGGTGCCACCTGGTACAGGCCATGCTCCTGCCCGCGACCTCCTCTGTCATTCTGGCCGTGGCTTCCTCTCCTGCTCGAGGCGCTTGCGGAGCTCCTCAAGTTCCTTCGCCGCCTCCAGACGCTTCCTGCGAATCTCCTCCATGCCCTCCAGGCTCCGCCTCTGCTCCAGCTGACGTTCTCGCTTGAGGTAGCGCAGCAGGGAATACGGGTAGGTCACACCCAGGACAAGCTTCCAATCCGCGTAGTCCCGCACAAAGGGCGGCCTTCCTCCCGGGGAGCGCTCGTCCGTAAGCAGGACATCGAGGGCCACGTCGTAGATCAGATTCCAGGGACCCACAAACTTGAACCCGGGTGTCAGACGCATCGAGTTCTTGGCGAAAGGCACATCCGGATGGTTCACGAAGACCTCGGCCGTATACTCCAGATACAGCACGCTTCCCGCCACCGGGAACTTGAGGCCCGCGCCCATCAGCCCCTGGTCCTTGCGATCCCTGAAATAGCGATCGTTCACGTCCTGATCCATGTACCCGAGCTGAAGGTTGAGCTGGAAAGGGACCATGCGCGAGTACTCGCGCATGTCGAGGGTCCATATGCCCAGAAGGCCCCACGCCAATTTCCCGGACGAGTACGGCTCGTAGGGGACAGGGTGTTCAGCTCCCGTAGGAAAGGAGGCGAAGGCATGGAGTCCGAACTGCAGCCATTCCGGGGTATAGGGATAGCGAAACTTCAGCCCCACCTCGCTGTCGCCAGGCGGCCCCCAGATGCCATGCTGCGTATCCTGGTAGGGCGTGACGTTGGCGTTCAATTCCAGGAGGTTTGAGAGACCTACGGTGAGGGCTATGCGCAGGGTATGGTCTTTGGCCAGAGTTTCGTTCACTTTCTCGACGTAGTGGAGGGTATGCGCGCAGAGGTAAAGGTTACCGGCACCTACCGTTCGGGCGCTCCGCACGCGCAGCATCCCCCGCCCGCCGTACATCGTCGTCTGAGCCATCCCCCCTTCGACCAGGACCAACACCGCCACCCCTGCGACTATCCAACGCATTCGGGCCTCCGCGCAAAGCACAATGAAAAATCTCCCCTTGAGGCGGTGCCGACCGGGGATCCTTCACTTGACCTGCGGGATGTCCGACATAGGAGGCGAGGCATCATCCTGCGCATTCGAGGAAAAGGCTTCGCCCGCCTGGCGAATCACTAATTTAGAAGCCCCCGCCTGACAAGCAAGCTAAATCCCTCCTCCCACGGACCAAATCGACCGCCCCGCACCGACCACCGCCCCCGCCCTCAAAGAAGCCCGTTCCTCCTCCTAAGGGTCCATTCCAGAACCAGAAGCGCCCCAGCCAGACCGACGAGCCACCACGAGCCGTGGATGGTCCAGTTTCCCCTGCGCTCCCGTGTCGCCCTCCTCCACTCCTCAGATCCCAAAAGCGCGTCAAGGGAATCCAGGACAAGCTGAGCCTGCTCGCGCAGGACGGCCACCCCTCCCGTAGCCCTCGCCGCCGCAGCCACCAAGGCGAGAGAGGCACGGGGGTCCACCAGTTCCGGGGTGTATTCTTTCACCGCGAACTGTCCCTCCGAGCTCCCCAGTTCGTGCCCGTTCTTCGAGGCGTAGCCCCGATACTGGTACCTTCCCTCGGGAAGAGCTGGCAGCTCCCCCTCGTACACCCCGTCCGCTACCGGCACAAGCTGCAGCTGCTCATACCGGGGCCCTCCCTGTACCTCCATCGTCACACGGGCTTCTTCGACTGGCCTCCCGGCTTCGTCCTGCACAAAGGCACGGAAACGAACTGGGCGGCCCCCTTCGTAGATGTCTCGGACCTCCAGACGGAAAAGCCTGGTCGCCGTCCCGACATGCGGCCACTCCGCCAGGTTACGGACGAAGCGCCGGAAGGCTTCTGTCCCTTGGCCGAAGGCCAACGGCGAGAATCCCCATCTCCAGAATCCCACAAGGGCAAACAGAGCCACTTCTTGCTCGCCGCTTGCCCCCGACCAAGCCACGACGAGGCTCTCGCCTGCCTCCGTTACGCCCAGCAGAATAGGCAGCATCCCTTCCTCGGGCGCCCATCCGGACGCAAGCACGGGCGGGAGCGATCTCCAGATCTTCCCGCTCTCTTCCGGGAAATCAGCCATCCGGCACAAGGGATGGTGGGTCCCTCCGGGCGGGGGAATACAAGATACCGTCTCCGATGGCTCTTTGCGGACAAATCTCAACCTCTCAGCAGGAAAAAGATGGGCCGCCTCCCCTGGATCGAACCGAAGACCGGCAAACACCACGCATTTGCGCGCCTTGGAGGCCGCGGCTTTCAGGGCTAGCCAGGTGGCGTCGCCACGGACTGCGGAGCAAGGCAGGTCAAAGAGAACCGCCAAATCGAAACCGGCTCTGAGGAGCCCCTTGGGATCCTCTACCCACCATCGACCTCCGAGGTAACAGGCGGCGGCCAGTACAATGTTCGAGTCCGAGGCAAGCGTCCGCTTCAGAAAGGAGAAATCCGCAGACGGTTCTCCCGCCGCCAGCAGAATCCTTTTTTGCGACGGTAGTACCCGAACGTAAAAAGACGTTCGATTGTTCTCGAGCCCTCTTTCTCCTGCCAGGGGATCCAGCTCGAGCTGGAACGGGATAATCCCCGGCTTCCGGGGCAAAACGTTCACCGTCAGCCACTCCTCTCCCTCCCCCTCTTCCAAGTGAACAGGGCTTTGGGTCAGGAGGGTGCTGTCGTCCCGCACCTTCACGGAACCCCTGTAGGAGGTATTCCCAGCCTTGCTTATCCCGACTCGGACTGGGAAGGGCTTGCCGACGTAGGCCACTTCGGGGACCCCGGGTTCCAAGAGGGCCAGGTCCGGGGAGCGAGCCGTGTCCCCGAATACCACACTGAACACCGGCCGCTCCACAGCGGTGACGTACCGGAGGGGTTCCGGCCCCAAGGTGTGCTTTCCGTCTGTGAGCACCAGGATCGCGGCCAGGGGTTTGTCTCGAAGGCTATCCGTCACGAATCGGAAGACGGACGACAGATCCGTCCCCCCGTCCTCAAAGTGCAAGCTGTCCTGGCTGTGTAGAGGGCGCACGCGGGCTCCAAACACGTACTCGACCACCCGAGCGCGCGACGCTACCCGGCTCCGAGCTTCTCCCCACCACGTTCTCATGGCCTCTCCCCGACATCCGCTCTCATCAACCACCCCCATGCTCTTCGAGGCATCCAGGAACACGGCCAGCAGCGGTGTGAGACGCTCGAACCGCACCCACTCGATCACCGGATCTCCCAGCGCCAGCAAGAGTAGGAATACGGCACCCCCACGTAGGGTGGTCAGAGACACTCGTAGGAGCCTGCGCACCGGCGGATTTGTGTCCCGGTAATGCCAGACCATGAGCCCCACTGCCGCGACGGCCGCCAGGAGCAGGATTAGGACAGGCACTCCAAGACTGAAGGACTCGAAACGCATGGCCTGGCTTCCTTGATCCCAATTCGCTAAGGGGTTAAGCTCAACTCTCGCCGAGGGGAAGGGAAGGAAAGGGGGCAAGATGCAGATCCGAGGAGATGCCCCTTTGCAGCCAGAAAAAGCCCGCTCGCGCAATCATGGCGGCGTTGTCTGTGCAAAACTCGGGACGCGGTACAAAAACGGGGATTCCCATTTCGGTTCCCAATTCTGCCAAAGCCCGCCGGAGCCGGCGGTTGCGGGCTACCCCGCCCGCTACGGAGAGAGATCGCGCACCGAATTCTTCGCAAGCCATCTTCGCTTTCGTCACGAGAACGTCGACCACGGCCCTCTGGAAGCTCGCCGCGATGTCGGCCACTCGCTGCCTCCGCTCTTCCTCGGGCAGCTCAAGGAAATAGTAGAGGACGGCCGTCTTGAGTCCACTGAAACTGAAGCCGTACCGATCGCCCGGCAGAACCCGCGGGAAGGCGATGGCTTCCTCGTCTCCCGATTCCGAGGCCGCGTCGATCGCCGGTCCCCCAGGATAACCCAGGCCCAGGATGCGCGCCACCTTGTCAAAGGCTTCGCCCGCCGCATCGTCTCTTGTCTTGCCCAAGAGGACGTAGCGCCCAAGCTCGGGGACCAAGACAAGCTGCGTGTGGCCCCCGCTGACCACCAGACACACCCCGGGGAGCTCCGGGTACGGTTCCTCTAAGAAATTGGCAAACAGGTGGCCCTCAATGTGGTTGACCCCGATTAAGGGCAATCGCAAGCGGACCGCCAACCCTTTGGCCACATTGAGCCCTACCAGAAGACTGCCGACAAGGCCTGGCCCGTGAGTGACGGCGACCGCCCCAAGTTGACCGTAGTCGATGCCTGCCTCGGCCAAGACCTTCCGGATCGCCGGAACCAAAGCCCGCATATGGGCGCGGCTTGCGAACTCCGGGACGACTCCCCCGTACTCCTCGTGCACAACCTGATAGTGGACCACGTGCGCCAGGAGCCCACCGTCTCCGTAGAGCGCGGCCGACGTCTCGTCGCAGGAAGTCTCGATTCCCAACACAATCATCGTCGCCTTCCCCATGGTCAGAGCCCGCCGGGAGGCCGTGAGCTCTGGGCTAACGAACCCGTTGCAGGAGGACGCGCACCCGGGGAGGCTCGACTCGCACCACCTCAACCCCGGCTGGCGTACGGACCTGCACAGAATACTCACCCGGACTTTCCTTGTCCGGCAGGCTGTAATCCACAAAGGGATCGACATCGCTCCGGTCCAGCCGAGGGACGAGGCTGAGTCCCCCGCGGACCACCACGTCCACGCTTGCCGGATTTGCCAACCCTCGCGTGCCCGGCGGGGTGTTGGCCACACTCACAGGCAGCTGGAAGAAAGTCCGGTCCATCAGCTTTTCGACGCGAGCGCTGATCCGCACTCGCCCCGGGGTGCCCGAGACGTAGGACGGGAACTCCAGCGGGACTTCCACCGAAAGGTCCCGCCTGACCTCCGAATACTCTCTAAACTCGGTCCTCACGGACCGCATCGCTCGGATCGTGGAGCGGGGACCGCGCACCAGTACGCTCTCCGGCTCTGCCTTGGGAAGGCCGGCCAAGACGTGCCCGGCCGCCGGACGAATCTTAACCCCTGGGGTCACGGGCAAACGCGCCTCCTCCACCAGATCGAGCTCCACGCGAAGCGTCTCGGGACTGACGATCTCCAGGACCTGGACCTGGCCTGCGGCACGTCCGAGGGATACTTCGGAAGTCCGGGGGCGCCAGACCCTGCTGCGCGTCACACCCGCCAAATCGGCCACTAACCACACATCCCTTGCCACCAGGATGCCGATCAGCGCCTTCCCCGGACCTTCGAGGCGAACCAGAGCCTTTTCCGGAAGCGGTGTCACCAACATCCGATCAGGGGCTAAGTTGGTCACCCTGATGGGGATCTCCATCTCGTAGCGGTACGTGTTCTCCGTGACGACGTAGAACCAGAGGAAAAGGGCCAGGAGAAACGCCACCAGCTTCACGCGGATGCTTTGCGCCCGGCTCCGCGAAAATGACCTACCCAGGCTGACCTTCAGGCTGTCCAGCGGCTTGACCAATTCCTCACCTCCTTTGCCGGATGAGGGATCGCTCTGCGCCGCGCCCCTTCCCCCGAGTCTGGATCTGGCACCAACGAAAAAGGGTAAAAGGCCCGTTCTCCGGACCCCTTACCCTCTTTTCCCCGTGCCGAGTCGCCGATAGCTCAGGTGTTACTTGCCCTTTGAGGTACGAGGGATCGATTCCCCGGCCGTAATCTCGCCGTTGTCGATCCGCACGTGGAATCCGCACGCGGGATTGGTGCACACCCACGCTTTAAACATGATCGAAGCACCGTCGCGGCCGTAGTCGGAAAGGGGTACCAGAACGCCCTTGGTGCATTTCAGACACGGAGGAAACCAGCGCTCCATTCCCGCTCCTCCTGCCCACGGCTGCCTCATCCCCGCGGATACCCCCGCTCGTCAAGGCGGGCCGACTCAGAACCCTTCCTCGTCTCGGATCCCTAAGCGGCGCTTGAATTCTTCGTCCGTCTCGTAGAGGATGAATTCACGGAATGGGTAGTTGCGGGACATGATGAAGCGAATCGTCGCCCGCCAGCTTTCCGCGTCGGACAACCCTTGGGTACTGCGGATCAAGTCCTGGAGGTCCCCATCCTTGAGCTCATCGAGGGCTCGCTTCCACACCTCGGCCACCGCCTCATCCATCATCCCCGACAGCACGCCGAGCGTCAAGCGCCACTCAATCTCCTCCCGGACCTGATCCAGCTTGCTCCGGCGATTCTTCCCTCCCTCCATGAGGGCACCTTTGGTCGTGCGTGCACCACAACGTCTTTCGCCCGCAATTTAACAGCCGACCCGATCTTTGTCAACCGATATTTGCCCCTGCTTTCTGACACCCGGGTCCAAAAACAGAAGAGGGCGGACCAGCCGCCCTCTTCTTTCCGGGTTTTGCGGGGCCGCTACTCGCGGACCACCCACACCTTGATTTTCGCTTCCACCTCGGGGTGCAACTTGATCGGCACATCGTAGATGCCGAGGGCTTTTAGCGGTTCCTCCAGCAAGATCTTCCGGCGATCGATGTCGAAGCCTTTCTGCTTCAGAAGGTCCGCGATCATCTGCGAGGTAACAGCGCCGAAGACCCTGTCTTCTTCTCCAACCGCTACCGTCGCGGTCACCGAAACCCCGTTGAGCTTCTCCGCCAGACGCTCGGCTGCCTTTTTCTCACGGCTTGCACGCAGCTCGGCACGCTTCTTTTCCTCCTCCAGCGCCTTAAGAGCCGAAGGGGTCGCCGGCACAGCCAGCCCACGGGGAATCAGATAGTTCCGGGCGTAACCATCGCTCACTTCTACGATCTTACCGGGGCCGCCCAGTTTCTCGACCTCCTGACGAAGGATCACCCGCATTGCCCACCTCGCTTACCGTGAAAGTTCCGCCACGAACGGAAGGAGCGCCAGGTGGCGCGCCCGCTTGATCGCCAGCTTGAGTTGTCGCTGGTGTCGAGCACACGTGCCGGACGTCCTCCGCGGGATGATCTTGCCCTGCTCGGTAATGAATCGCCGCAACTTGCGCTCATCCTTGTAATCGATGTAGATCTCCCCTTCCTCACAGAAGCGACAAATCCGCCTTCTTCTCAGCATGGCTGGTTCCCTTCCTCAATTGCGTGTTCGGGTCACAATTCCAGCTCCCGGTATCCGAAGTCGAACTCGGTGCTCTCCTGCTCCTCCAGGTCGGCACTGTCGGGAGCTTCCCCACGTGCCTCCTCCGTATCCAACCCCTCGGTGCCGCGTGGCTTCAGTACCTGCTCCAGAAATTGGATACGCCGGGCACGTATCTCCAGCGTGCCGCGACCGCCTTCCTCCGGGTTGTCGTGGGAGAGGAGCTCACCATCCAGCAAGACCGGGCTACCGGCCCTGAGATTCCGCTGGCACAGCTCGGCAAGCTTCTGCTGGACGATGACATCCACCTCGCAGCGGTTCTCGCGCAATTGTCCGGTGTTGTCGCGAAACTTCCGCACGCTGTGGATACGGAAGCGGCCGATCAGCTTACCGTCTTCGGACTGCCTCACGTCGGGCTCGCCGAGCACCGTGCCCGCAATCAAGATCGTATTGATGTCGGGGAGCCTGTTATTCGCCATCTCCTGCACCGTCCCTCCCGCAAGTCCGATCCTCGGCAGCCGGACTAACCCTCGTCCCCTACTGCCTCGGCATCAGACGGTTGGTCCTCCTCACGGATTTCTCCTTCCTCGACTCCTTCCGCCATGGGCTCGGTCGGTTCCTCGCTGGCCGCCTTTTCGGCCTCTGGTCCCGTGGCTTCGGCTGCGGTCTTAATGAGACCCTGCTCGATCAGCTGCCGCTCTTTCTCCAGGGCCGCCTTGCTGAGCTGAATGGTCAGGTAGCGGAGGACGTTCTCATCCAGGCGGTACTCCCGTTCCAGCGCGGCGACGATCGCCGGAGGCCCGTCGAAGCGGACGTAGACGTAGTAACCGTACTGGCGCTTCCGGATCTCGTAGGCCAGACGGCGCTTCCCCCACCGCTCTACCCGTCGGATCTCACCCCCATTGTCGGAGATGAACTTGAGGTAGCGACGGATTGTCTCGTCCAGTTCCTCGGCTCGCAGGAGCGAGTCGATCACGAAGGTCGTTTCGTACGCTCTCAGCACGTTCTTCCTCCTTGTGCCGTCACGGCGCCTACCTGCGCCGCTCCCGCCGGTCCAGTCGTGCCAACCCGCGGCGGCACGCGAGCGCCGACGAGATCACGGCCGCTCGTTTGTGTGTTGGGTTCCTTGCTGCTCTTCACGACCCGGCGCAGCGTCCCTCCTTCACAGCGACGCGTTGGGCTTGTGAGACTCGGGCCCACCGGTGACGTCAGCGGTTGTAGAGCGTCATGGCCTTCTCTGGCCCTTCGCAAACGAATACCGCCGCGGCCTCCACCGCTCGTTCGATCACCTCCGGCAGTTCCCTCTCCTCCTCGGGCCGGAAATCGGAGAGCACGTAGGCGACCATCTCTCCGGGCGCGAAATCCGACCCGATGCCGATTCGAAGGCGCGGGAACTCCTCCGTCCCCAGCGCGGCGATGACCGAAGCGAGTCCATTGTGCCCCCCATCGCTCCCTTTCAGGCGAATCCGGAGTTTGCCGAACGGGAGGTGGACGTCGTCGCACACCACAAGGAGCTCATACGGCGCCAAAGACTCCCGCCGGACGGTCTCACGGACGGCGTTCCCACTCCGGTTCATATAAGTCAGCGGTTTGAGGAGCTTTACACGAACTCCTTCGCACTGGGGCAGCAAGAACCACCCGGTCTCGACCGCTTGGCCGACCGTCTGCCACGCCGCTCCCCACTTCTCCCCCATCCTCTCGACTACCCGAAAGCCAAGGTTGTGACGCGTGCCGGCGTATCTTGCTCCCGGATTTCCCAAGCCAACGATAAGCCAGCGTCGCATTCCACACGTCTCGTGCCGGCCCGAAAGGTCACGAGTTTGCGGTCAGGGAGCGGGTCAGGACTCTTCCCCTGCCGCTCCGGCCTCCGGCGTCGGCGCTCCGGGCATGGCCTCCACCGTTACCCTTGGGGCTACCACGTGCGCGACGACCATGTCCGGGGGCGTCAGGATGGTCACATTCTGCAGCCGAATATCGCCCACGTGCAAGGACTGCCCAACGCCCAAGTGGCTGACATCAACCTCGATTTTCTCTGGGATCTTGTCGGGGAGGCACTCGATTTCCACCTCGTGGAGTTCCTGAAGCAGCGTACCGCCCTGATCCTTGACGCCGTGGGGTGTTCCAACCACGACGACCGGGACCGTGAGCGTAAGTTTTTCACCGGTTGTCAGCACCATCAGATCTACGTGGAGCAGATTGCCGCGAACGGGATCCCGCTGTACCTCGCGCACCACCACGTGCTTGCGACTGCTGCCCAACCTGGCGCTGAGAACCGCGTGCCTGCTGGCCAAAGCCGCCCGCAGCTCCTTCTCGTCCACAACGATCGGCGTTGGCGCGTCGTGCGCGCCGTACAGGATGCCGGGGATTTTTCCGCTGCGGCGATACGCGTTGAGCCTGCCCTTCGTGCCGACTTCCCGCTTCTCCAGATGCAGTGTGGTCTCTTCCATCTCGCCCACCCGACCTAATCAAAGAGTATGCTGATCGACTCGTTGTTGTGGATTCTCCGTATGGCTTCCGCAAAGAGCTGGGCCACCGTGAGGACGCGCAGTTTCGGAACTCTCTTCTCATCGGGAATGAAGACGGTGTCGGTGACCGCAAGCTCCTCCAGATCCTCGCACTCTTGAATCCGGGCGGCTGCCGTCCCACTCAGGATGGCGTGGGTGCAGGCCGCGTAGATCTTCCTCGCCCCCTTCTTCTTAATGGCATGCACCGCCTCCACAAGGGTACCGCCTGTGTCGATGAGATCGTCGACAATCAGAACATTGCGGTCCTCTACCTCCCCGATGACGTTCACAGCCTTCGCCTGATTGGCCGTAGGCCTACGCTTGTCGACCACCGCCAGGGGCGCCTCCAGACGCTTGGCGTAGGCGCGGGCCATCCGGATGCCCCCCACGTCCGGAGCCATGACCACCAGATCCGGGATCTTCTTGCGCCGGAAGTACTCGCAAAAGATCGTGGAGGAGTACAGATGATCCAGGGGAATGTCGAAGAAGCCCTGAATCTGGGGCGCGTGCAGGTCCATGGTCAATACGCGGTCTGCCCCCGCGGTGGTGAGAAGATTAGCCACCAGCTTGGCTGTGATCGATACCCGCGGCTGATCCTTGCGATCCTGGCGCGCGTAGCCGAAATAGGGGATCACCGCGGTAATTCGCTCGGCCGAGGCGCGCTTAGCTGCATCCACCATGATGAGCAATTCCATCAGGTTGTCCGCCGGGGAGTTCGTCGGTTGCACCAGGAATACGTCCGCGCCCCGGACGTTCTCGTTGTACTTGACCCAGATCTCGCCGTCCTGGAATTTCTTGTGCTCCGTTTGACCGAGAGCGATCCCGTATGCCTTAGCGATTTGCTCCGCAAGAGGCCGATTGGCGTTTCCGGAAAAGATCTTGATGTTATCGAGCATCTGCGGCCGTCCTGTTTTCCTTCCTCGACCCTCCTCCTTGGCGGCACAAAAAATGACGAAAACCGCCGCGGTTTTCGCCTCTCCATGGGCCGTCTGGCTGGGGCGGGAGGATTCGAACCTCCGAATGCGGGGACCAAAACCCCGTGCCTTACCGCTTGGCCACGCCCCAGTAGCCTACTGCCCCCTCGTCCTCTAAGCCTTACTCGAGGGACGTGCACGCTGCGGGATCACGGGTCCCCCTGCGCGGCAGCCACGGCTCCGCTTTCTCTGCCGGAGACCAACCGGAACGTCAGGCTCCGCCAACCAGCTCCCTCGCAGACCCGCACCCCCTCCTCCGAACCAAACAGCCCGAAAACGCAGGCACCGCTTCCCGACATCCCAGAAAACTCCGCTCCGCCCTCCCTTAACCGGGCCACGTGCCCAGCCACTTCCGGAAAGCGCTCAAAAACGACCCTCTCAAAGTCGTTCTCAAGCCAGCGGTGCCACTCCCGCAAGGGTGGGCGCAAGCGTAGGAACCTCCGGAATTTACCACATCCTCCCCTCTTTGTCAAGCCGATTTTCAGCTGTCCATAGGCCCAGGCGGTCGAGACCTGTACGTCCGGTACAA
>JAPDPT010000031.1 GCA_034506315.1 candidate division KSB1 bacterium
CTGAGCAGTTCTACCTGCCCGCCCACCCTCCCCACCACAGCTTGTTCCAGGACAATGCACGACCCGCCAAAGAGCTGGCCGCTTGGCGCAAGCGCGTCGTCGCACAGTGGGGGGGCGTGCGTATCGCCGCCGACGGCGAGATCCCCGAAGAGGGGGTACGGACGGGCGATCGGGTTGTACTGCGCGCCAGGCTGAGTCTTGGGCAGCTCTCTAAGGATGACGTGAGCGTGCAAGCGGTCATCGGACCGATCGACAGTCAGGGCCAGATCCTCGAACCGGAAGTCTACGAGATGACCGCCGTGCAGGACGATGGTGACTCCATGCTGTACCAGTGCGAGGTGGAGTGTAGGCTAAGCGGCCGTCTTGGCTACGCCGTGCGAGCGCTGCCCCATCATCCGGACCTCGTTCATCCGTTCACACCCGTTCTGGTCACGTGGGAGACCTGAAGGCCTGCACGGGAATTCTCCGTGGCCTGCGGGCCGGGGGTTTTCTCTTCTCTCCACAAAGCGGTTGACTGAGTCAGGCGGATTGCCTAAGTTCATTTCAACGAAAAGCTGCAGGTGGGTTTGCAAGGAACCATTGGATGAGGAAGATTGTCCTCGATGGCGAGCATCTGACGCTTGAGGATCTCCACGCAGCGGCAACCTCCCCCCTGGTGCGCATCGAAGTTTCCCCCCAAGCCCGCCGGCGAATGCAAGCCGCCCGTCAGCTCATTGAAGAGAGGGTCCGGGAAGGCCGGGTTGTCTACGGGGTGACCACTGGGTTCGGCAAGCTGGCGCAGGTGGTAATCCCCCCTGAGGACGTTGACCAGTTGCAACTGAACCTCGTCCGCAGCCACGCCGCGGGGGTGGGGGAGCGGTTGCCGGCGGAAGTGGTCAAAGCAGCCCTGGTGCTCAAGGCCAACACCCTGGCCAAGGGATACAGCGGGGTTCGCCCCGAGGTGGTGGACGTATTGCTGGAGCTCTACCATCGCGGAGTTGTTCCGGCGGTGCCCGCGCAGGGTTCGGTCGGGGCCTCCGGGGATTTGGCTCCTCTGGCCCACCTCACTCTTGTCCTCCTCGGAGAGGGGTGGGCGGAATATAACGGCGAGCTTCTCCCTGGCGGCGAAGCCTTGCGGCGCGCGGGCATAGAGCCCCTCCGATTGGGAGCCAAAGAAGGCCTTGCGCTGCTCAACGGGACGCAGATCAGCACGGCCATCGCCGCGATGGCACTGCTCCGGGCTGAGAACCTCCTCCGCTGTGCCGACCTGGCCGCGGCGATGAGTCTGGAGGGACTTCTCGGTACCCCGGCCTCTTTTGACGAACGCATCCAACTTGTCCGTGGCTACGTGGGCCAGGTGGAGACGGCGCGCAACGTCCGTCAGTTGGTCGAAGAGAGCGAGATCGTTGCTTCCCATAAGGACTGCGGCAAGGTGCAGGACGCCTATAGCCTGCGCTGCGTGCCGCAAGTCCATGGGGCGGTGCGGGAGGCTTTGCGCTTCGTCCGGGGGATGATTTCCGTGGAGCTGAATGCGGCCACCGATAATCCCCTTGTTTTCGCCGAAGATGGCGAGATCCTGTCGGGGGGTAACTTCCACGCGCAACCCATCAGCATGGCCTGTGACTACTTGACCATTGCCGTGTCTCAGCTTGCCAACATGTCCGAGCGGCGGATCCAGGACCTGATGGACCCCGTGATCAGCCAGCTTCCCGCCTTTCTGGCTCCCAAGGCGGGACTCAATTCGGGCTTCATGATCGCACAGGTCACGACGGCAAGCCTCGTGTCGGAGAACAAGACCCTTGCCCATCCCGCTTCGGTGGATTCCATTCCCACCTCGGCCAATCAGGAGGATTTTGTGTCCATGGCTGCCTGGGCGGCTCGCAAGGCCCTGCGCGTGGTGGAGAACGCGGAGGTAGTGATCGCGGTGGAATTACTGGCCGCGGCGCAGGCCTTCGACCTTCGTCGCCCTCTGAGGCCGGGTCGAGGCACCGCCAGGGCGTATCAGATCATCCGGGGCTTTGTGCCTTTCCTGGCCGAAGACCGAGTCCTCCAGCCAGAGATTGAGGAGGTGGTCCGCCTGATACGGTCGGGGGAGCTTGTAAGGGGTGTCGGTGAGGTTGTGACCCTGCAGTGAAAATGGGGCCCGAGGTGTAGGGGAAGATTCGGGATCAGGTGCCTCGGGGTATGGTGATACGTTCAACTTCCAGGCAAACGGAGATCGTAGCTTATGGGAAAGATGGAAGAGAAGATTCTCGGTGAAGCGCTCACCTTTGACGACGTGCTGTTGGTTCCGGCGTACTCGGAAGTGCTGCCGAAAGAGACCGATACGCGCACAGCCTTCTCACGTGGGATCACCATCAACATCCCATTGGTCAGCGCCGCTATGGATACGGTGACGGAGGCTGAGCTGGCCATTGCCCTCGCCAGGGAAGGGGGGATCGGAGTCATCCACAAGAACATGTCCATTGAGCGGCAGGCGGCGGAAGTGGATCGGGTGAAGCGCTCCGAGAGCGGGATGATCCTCAAACCCATTACGCTGACTCCGGAGCACAGGCTCTCGGATGCGCTGGAGCTGATGACCCGCTACCGGATCTCCGGGATCCCGATCGTCCAGGGCACCAGACTCGTGGGCATTCTTACCAACCGGGACCTCCGTTTCGAGACGGATCTGGAGCGGCCCGTCTCGGAAGTGATGACGAAAGAGAATCTCATCACGGTTTCCCCGGGGATCTCCCTGGAGGAGGCCGAGCGGATCCTTCAGAAGCACCGAATCGAGAAGCTGCTGGTGGTCGACGAGGAGGGGAATCTGAAGGGCCTGATCACGGTCAAGGACATTCTGAACCGCAAACGCTTCCCGAACGCGGCAAAGGATGAGCACGGCCGGCTCCGGGTGGCGGCTGCTGTTGGGGTAGCGCGCGACACGATGGACCGAGCGGCGGCCCTCGTGGATGCCGGGGTGGATGCTTTGGTCGTGGACACCGCCCATGGCCATTCGAAGGGTGTACTGGAGACCGTGTCCAAGCTGCGGGAGAAGTTTCCGCAGGTCCAGCTTGTAGCCGGCAACGTGGCCACGGCGGAGGGCGCCCGGGCGTTGATCGAGCGAGGCGTCGACGCGGTGAAGGTAGGTATCGGGCCGGGATCGATCTGCACCACGCGGGTGGTCGCCGGTGTCGGGATTCCCCAAATCAGCGCCATCATGATGTGTGCCGAGGTATGCGAGGAGCACGGCATTCCCCTTATCGCCGACGGGGGCATCAAGCAGACGGGCGACATCGCTAAGGCCATCGCCGCCGGAGCCGACTCCGTGATGATCGGCAACCTCTTCGCGGGAACGGAAGAGAGCCCGGGAGAGCTGGTCTTCCTCGAGGGGAGAAGCTACAAAGTTTACCGGGCCATGGGGTCTCTGGGAGCAATGCAGGCGGGCCGCGGAGATCGCTACTTCCAGGAGGGTATTCGGGATGCCAAGAAGCTGGTCCCGGAGGGAATTGAAGGGCGTGTTCCCTACCGTGGGAAATTGGGCGACGTGGTGTTCCAGATGGTGGGAGGCCTGCGGGCGGCCATGGGCTACTGCGGTGCGGCAACGATCCGGGAGCTGAAGGAGAAGGCTCGCTTCGTCCGGATGACCACCGCCGGGCTGCGCGAAAGCCATCCGCACGACGTGATCATCACCAAGGAAGCCCCCAATTACAACCTCACCCAGGTCTAATCGTCTCGACTTGGGGAACCGAGCTTGCCCCGCCCCCTCGCAGAGGGGGCGTTTTTTTTCGCGTGAGTCGTGGGTTGGGTACAAAAAGCGAAACCGGGCACATGCGGTCTACCGGGGTTAGGGGGGTTACCGGCTTGGCCGATGGCCCGGTTTCGAAACTTGGTCAGAAAGGAATCAGCAGACGCTCGTCTGGAACGTCCGGTTGACGAACCTTGCCAGCCGCGACTTCTTGTTCGCGGCGGTGTTGCGGTGGATAATGCCTTTCGCCACCAGCTTATCGATCAGGGACGAAGCCTCCCGGTAGGCGCTGACTGCGGTCGTGGCGTCCGGCGCCGTCCGCACCTTACGGATCAGGGTCTTCATCATCGTGCGGAAGTGCCGGTTCCGCAAGCGCCTTTTCTCTGCCTGTCGAATCCTCTTTCTTGCTGAGTCTGTGTGGGCCATTGGGCTCGTCCCTATCTTGCGCTCAAACCGCGACCAATATATCACACCGCGGGGCGAAACGCAAGAGAAATTTTCAGGGGCTTTCCCCTTGCGCCGTGCCAGACCGTTGGCTATATTCGGCAACGTCTCCGGAGATGGCGGTAGCTCCCGTGGAAGGAGAGGCCATGAAGACAACGTCCGGGGAGGTTGTTCTGCACCCAGGGGAAATATCCGGGTCCGGCGTAGACGAGAAAAGGAGAGCGCGTTCCCGCCCCCTTCGTTTGCTCGTAGTTGACCCCGAACTCAGGAATCTCGACGTCCTGAGGGACACTCTTCCCAAACACAACTTCGAAGTCCTCACCTGCGGATCGGGAGAGGAGGCGCTCGAACTCTGCCGGTCTCTGCAACCAGATGCGGTTCTTGCGGAGGCGCGGCTACCGGACTTGGCGATCGAGGACCTGCTCCAGCGGCTCGGAAAGGAGGGGCCCCAGGTCTTCCTCATGGCGCGCGAGCCGTCGGCAGAGGAAGTGGAAAGATGGATGGAACTGGGTGCAGCGGACGTGATGCGCAAGCCCATGTTCGTGGCAGAGATTGCTGAGCGCATCCGAATGGGCTTCCGCAGGGAGGAAGAGCCTCAAATTCCGCAAACCGAGGGAGGTAGAGGGGGTGCCGCTCCTCCCGCTACGCTTGTCGAGTACGTTGAACTGCTCGCCGCCGAGCGCCGCACCGGGACGCTGATTGTTCGGGACCCGTATGGCCGCGTCGGCTATTTGGGCTTGCGGGAAGGGAACGTGGTCTACGCCTCGGTCGACGGCCTGCACGGGGAAAAAGCTGCGTACACGATCCTGGGTTGGGAAGCGGCCGGTTGGGAGCTGCAGACGGCGCCGCCCCCCGAAGAGAACATTCGTATTAGCACCATCGGCTTGATCCTGGAATCCGTACGCTGGCGAGAGGCCAAACAGGAGCTCCTGCGGCAGCTGCCCTCTCCGCGCGGTCCCTACCGCCTGACCGCCCGGTTTCGGCGGCTCCGGGACGGCGTCCGCCTTCCCCCGGACGTGCGCCGGTTCCTGGGTCTGGTAGAAGAGGGCAAGACAGTGCCGGAACTCCTGGCCCAAAGCCCATACGATGAACGGGAAACCCTGGACAAGCTGGTCCGGATGGTCCAAAGGCGGGTGATCGAGCCGGTAGGGGTTCCTTCTGTACCCCGACCTGCCCTTAGAAGGGAGCCCGTTCCAGAACGCCCCGAAGTTGAGGAGACGCCTGCCCCCACCGCTGCTGACGCACGGCGCTGGGTCCTGGTTGTCGGCTCAGAGAGCGCAGGACGGAGCGCAATCCTTCGCGCACTCACGAGAGGGGCCGTCCGGAGGCGGAGTTTCCCGGTGGGGGATCGGGAGATCCCCCTCGACGTGGGCACCTGGGACCAGACCACCGGCGTCCTGGGGATTGACACGGCGGTCATTTCAGACGGCTTAATTCGCTCCTTTGGTTCGAAAGCTACTGCGGGCGTCCTCCTGATCAGCGCCCGGGAGCGCCGGAAGTGGGAATACGCCAGCTATCTTTACGAAAGCCTGCTGGATCACACCACCTCAGGAGTTGTTGTGGCGGTGACGGGCACGGAGGGCGATGACCGTTGCCTTCCGTTGGTCCAGGAGACGATTTCCTTGCGACCTGGGGATCCGCTTCTCTTTGTACCCCATGGCCGTGAGGAAGTCGTACGGAGCGCGCTGGAGAAGCAACTGGAGGCTCAGACCCGTTCGGCTCGGGCGTAGGGGCTGGTGCCGGACAGCGGAGGGCTCGGAGGGCAACCCCGGGTTGGGCGTCGGCTCATCGGGGGTACAAGAACGCAGGGTGAGCGTTGCAGTAAAGGGGCAGGACGGGAGGACCCATCTTCCACCTGGCAGCGTCTCAGAGGGCGGGACGGAAGGTGCCGGACTCGACAACGAAGATCCTCGCGGTAGAGATCCCTGCCGAACTGGCGCAGCAGCTGCAAAGACGCGCGCAGCGTCTCGGATTGCCCTATCGAGAGGGGGATTTCCACGAGGGTCTCGACCAGGTTCCACCTCGGGGCATCGTGCTGGCCTTCCTTGCTTCGCCCTTGAGCGCCACGCGTCTTGAGCAAATCGAGCGGTGGGCGCGACGTGGATTGCTGGTCATGGTAGTGCACCGAAACCTGAACCTGGAGGAGCGCCTTCAGCTTTACCGAGCCGGGATCTGCGAATTAGTGGACCAGACAGTGGGAGCGCACGAGATCGGAGTGCGCGTGGCCCGGTTGGCTCGCCTTGCCTGCCAGTGGGAGACGGGGCCCGGACGTCCAGCATCGCAAGGCGACCTCGAAGAAACGCCCCTGACCGACCTGCTTGATCGAATGCGGGAGAACCGGGCGACGGCGGTCCTTTCCCTTGTGTCCGGAGAGAGGAGGGGCCGGGTGTTCGTCCGGCAGGGGGAGATTGTCGATGTGGAAGTGGAGGGTTTGCCACCTCTCGATGCGCTGTTGCAGGTTTGCCTGTGGGCGCGTGGGACCTATACGGTGGAGGAGCGGGATTTCCAGCGGCCGGGCCGGTTGGGGCGGGAAGCAACGCAAGTGTTGGCCAGGGCACAGAGGCTGCGCAAGCTCATGGGAGCCGCGCGCCAGGAACTTCCTCCGCCAGACGCTCCCCTGGTCTCACTTGCGAGCGCTGAGGACCTGGCCGAGTTGAGTCCCGAAGAGCGTCGCCTTCTCACCTCCCTTGAGGGGACAAAGACCCTTCTGGATCTCTTACGGGATTCCGAGCGCGAGCCTGAACTTATCGTCGAGCTGGTCCGGGGACTGCGAGCGAGTGGGCTGATCGGCGAGGTCCAACAGGAGAGCAGGGGGGCAGAGACGGCTATGGCTTCGGCCGAACGGGTGCACAATCTTCTGCCGCGGCTCTTCCTGCCTCCGCGGAACGGCCAAGAGAAGCATGGAAAGGAGCTGAGGCCGTTGCAATACCGTCCGGGCTTGAGCTACATCGAACTGGAGCAGTTGCGCAGGGCCTTGGCCAGGAAGTTTCTGAGCCAACCGGGAGAAAGCGCGTTAGCGCGGAAAGGCGAAGAGGGGGCTTTCCCAATGTCCAGAAACCGCGGGCAAACGGAGTAGAAACGCAGACCGGAAAGCGAGGATGCTGGACTTGTGATCCAGGCAAACATCCAAGCACCCCAGAGTTCTGACCATGATTTGCCCACCCTGCCACGGAGGCCGGACGCAAGGGACGTGAGTTCGCGTGTCGGAAGTTCGGTCCAAGAGGCGACGCGACCGGCCGAGATCCTCGTCCTGGGGCTACAGGCCGAGCCCGTGCGCCGCTTTGTGGAAGTGCTGTGTGGCCACATCACTTTTGCGAAGGACCGGTTTCTACTCGGAACGAGCCTGCTGGAGGACCGATTCCGGCTTCTCGTGTACGGCGTCCAGGTGCCCGACCCAGTGGATCAGCTCGCCCTCGATCTGGTAGCCGAGAGAATGGTGGGCACGATCCTCCTTTACCCCTGGGACGATCCCGATGCCCACGAGCGCGTGGAGGCCCTGGCGGACTGGTACGAGCAGCGTTTTCAGGCTCCGCTGGTCGTCGCGGCCTTCGGCGTTTCCGGCGATCCCCTGCCAGGAACCCTGCAGAGGGAAGGTCTCCACCTCAGCCCCACAGGACGCCTGGTCGGACTTGACCTGTCTTCGCCGCGCTCGGTAGTGGGAGCTGTGCTGGTTCTGCTTGCGGTCGCTGCCGAGCGAGTGGCAGACCTGGCCGGTTTCGAATGACGCCACCTGTGGGATCTTGGGCGACGGGGTTGGGACCGGTTGCCCTCTGTGGCGGTTTCGGGTAAAAGAGGACGATCCGCGCCAGCGACCGGGCGGGTGGGCGACGGACCGCTGGGAAAACGGGGCGGCGGCGCGGGACCTTTCTCTTAGCGAGAGCGGAGTTGGCCCCGCATTTTGCTTCAGGCCCAGAAATCCGGGCGGGAATACTTGCTCCGTAGGGTACGTAGATCTGAGGGGCGGCCCGGAAGAAGGAGCGCAGAGACGGTTCTCGGTTGGCGATTTGCGGCCGCATCCGCTCTTGTTGTAGGAGTCGCCGGGCAATGGAACGTGCGTGGGGGTGAGTGACCGTGCTGACGCTGGGAACCAAGCTCGCTGCGGTCCGCATCCTGCTCAGCGGCGGGAGGATCTCGCCGCTGGCCGGGCGGATCAGCCTCGACGACGTCTGTCGCTTGCAGCGATTCCTATGGAACGTATCGATTGAGCTCAGTCTTGCCCTAACCGGCGACGCACCCGGGCGCCGATATCTCACCCGCCACATGGAACCGACCTCCCTCTACATGGCCAGGAAACGCTGCCCCGCCAAGACCTACGAGTGCAAGGCAGCTCATTGCCTCCGGGTGAGCCCCGAATGCGCGCGCGAAAAGCTACTGGGCCAGCTGGATGCACTGGCACGTGCGGCGGGATCCTGGTTCGCACGCTGCCCGACCCGAGTCGGGAAAGGATAGGCGGGGAGATCCACACCGTAAGCCCGCGATAGGCCGGAACAGAGCTCATTCGCCTTCCGCAAGAAAAAGGCGAAGAGCGGCTCGACCCGGCATTCCTGCTCGTAATGGCCCACCGACGGCTTCGTCCTCCGTGAGAAGCAGTCCGAACAAATAGAGGCGGATACGTCGCCTGCCAGAGAAATTGGCCCCTGGAGGACCTCCGAGGCGTTTCGGAGGAGTCCCCTCCCAAGTTGCCAGGCATCGTTCTCCGTTGTAACTTGTAAGAGCGAGAGCGCCTTTGGCAGACGTGATTCTGCCCCTCAGGGGGACAGAAGTCGCTGTAGAAGATCAAGCCATGAGGCCCTGGGTGGAGTGGAAGGAATCCCGGCATCTCGACACGAAGCTCCTGCTGCGTCCAGCGCCGGTGTGCCGGACGCGGGGGTCCGAGTGGATCGATTGGAAGAACACAGGCGGGGCTGCCCGGAGTCGGGTCCAGCCGAGGGCCCTACAACGCGATTACGGGCTCGGCGCTTCCCGTGCGGGAACGGCAAGGCGGTCGACCCATACAAGGATCGTGCGAATGGCAGGACCAAGGTGGCGACTCCTGCGGCTGGTCGTTGCGCTCGTCCTGTTGTCGGCCCCAAGGGTCCTGCCCGGAACGTGGCAGGTTCTCCGCGTCGACAGCGTGGAAGTGTTTTTCCAGCCGAGCGACGCCAGTAACGCCAAGCGGATCGCCCGTCACTTGAGCCTGGACGGCCTGCCCATCTCCGATGAGCTCGGCCTACACCGGTTGCCGCGGGCTGTGATCTTCCTTGCTCCCGATAAGGCTTCCTTCGACACGCTTGCTGCGGCGGATCTGCCGCGCTGGACGGCGGCGGTCGCCGTGCCACGCCTGAGGCGCATCGTCCTCAAGTCGCCCCGGTGGAATCGACAGGGAGAGCTTGTGACGGAACTTCTCCACGAGTTGACCCACGTGATGGCCGCCGAGGCGGTGGGAGACAAACCCATTCCACGCTGGTTCGACGAGGGCCTGGCGCTTTACTTCTCCCGAGACGTACGCTACGCCAATAGCCGTGCCCTTTCGCGGGCCATCCTGACGCGTTCTCTGCTCGATCTCGACGAGGTAGACGAAGTTCTACGCTTCCATCAGGCCAAGGCGGAACTGGCCTATCAGGAGAGCCTGGAGGCGGTGCGCTACCTGGTGGAGAACTTCGGCCCTGGATCCATCCCCGACCTGCTGGAACAGGTGAAAGGCGGGTATCCGTTTCCAACCGCTTTCTGGCGCGCCACGGGGACCCCCTACCGGCTGTTCAAAGCGCGACTTTTCCAGTACTGGCATCGGCGTCACCGCTGGGACTTCCTGGTGGATGTCCTCTACGTCGGGTGGGGAGCTGTCGTCGTTTTGGCTGTGGTGGTTTTTGTGGTGATCCGCCGACGCAACCGTCGTCGTCTTCAGAAATGGGAGGAAGAGGAACAGAGCGCCTCGTTCGACACCTGGATCCCGGATGGTACCGGAGAGGGAGAACCGGACTGAGCCCCTCGAAGCGGGGGTGGGAGCGGGAAAGCGACGAAGGCTCCGTGCGCAGGTGCCTGGGGAAAAGAGGGGCCTTCCCCTGCCTGAAGAGCGGGATTCTTCCAAGCCATTCCGTATTAAAGGGTTAAGTAGGAGGGAGCAGGGTATTGTGCCTTGACTTTTAGTCGGGGCAGTCGTAAATTGAGCCTCCGTGGACAATGCCGGTCAGAGAGAGAAGGGGACTTACGGGAGCGAGCGGTGTCTGAACTTCTGCGCGGCCTTCAGCGGGTGATTAAGGAATGTGGGGACCGCCCGGCGCTTGTCTTGAATGAACACGAGGTCTCTTACGCACGTTTCGGGGAGGCGGTGCTTCGCCTGGCCAAAGGACTGGTGGACGTGGGGGTCAGGCCGGGCGACCGGATCGCCCTGATTCTTCCCAACGTGGTCCAGTTTCCGATAAGCTACTATGCCGTACTGGCCGTGGGGGCCACGGTGGTTCCGGTGAACATTACCTACAAGGAGCGGGAGATCCGCTACATCCTCGAAGACGCCGAAGTCAAAGGGGTCATTGCCTGGGAGGGTTTCCGGAACACTCTGGCGAAGGCTTCTGACGGGCTTCCGCAGTGTTCTCTCTTCGTGTATCTGGGCAAGCGGATTCCTCGCCAGAGCTATAGCCTCACTTCCCTGCAAGTCCGGTCCGTTCCCCTGGAGGAGCCCGTCGAGCGGGGCGAGGATGAGGTGGCCGTGATTCTCTACACAGCCGGCACAACGGGGCGACCCATGGGGGCCGAGCTAACCCACGCCAACCTGTCCGCAAGCGCACAACTCCTCTCGGACCTGTTCGGCTTCGGCGTAGGGGATCGGATACTGGCCGTTGTACCTCTTTTCCATTCTTTCGGGCAGGCGGTAGGCATGAACGCGCCTCTCCTCCACGGTGCCACCGTGGTGCTGGAACCGAAGTTCGAAGCCACCCGCCTGGTGGAGACGTTGCGCGACAAGGCGCCACGGTGGCTGGTCGCCGTGCCGACAATGCTTAAGCAGCTCCTCGACGCCTGCCCCGGCGACAGCGCTCCTTCCGGCCTCCGCTTCTGTATCACCTCGGGAAGTCCCATCTCCGGTGAGGTTGTGTCCTTGTTCGAGGAGCGGTTCGGCGCCCGTGTCTTGCCGGGTTACGGACTCACTGAGACCTTCTCCCTTGTTGCCTGCACACGCCCGGACCGGGAGTGGCGTCCGGGCTCCGTCGGACAGCCGCTTTACGGGCTCGACGTAGCCGTCTGGGGCGAGGACGGGCAGGTGCTGCCTCCCAGCAGGGTGGGCGAGATTGTGGTCAAGGGCCCTACGGTGATGAAGGGCTACCTCAACCGTCCCAAAGCCACAGAAGAAGTCAAAGCGGGCGGATGGCTTCACACCGGTGATGTGGGCTACTTCGACGAGGACGGCTACCTCTTCCTCGTCGATCGCAAGAAGGACGTCATCATCAAAGGCGGTTTTAGCATTTTCCCGAGCGAGGTCGAACAGTGCTTGCAGGCCCATCCGAAGGTGGAGCGCGCTGTGGTCATCGGTGTGCCCGATGAAGAGCAAGGGGAGGAGGTCAAAGCCTTTGTTCTGCTCAAGGCGGGCGAGGTGGCCTCGGCGCAGGAACTGATCGACTACTGCCGGGAGCGGATGGCCCTCTACAAGTGTCCCAAGTATGTAGAGTTCTGCAGTTCGCTGCCCCGTACACCCACGGGGCGTGTGCTCAAGCGAATGCTGCGCGAAAGGGAGGTCAAGGCAGGAAGGTCGAGCTGCGAAGACCTCCTATCCGAGAGGTAAGGTACGGTTGTTTGATGGCCAACGGAACGGAGGAGCGACGTGAAGGAATACGGCATAGGCGATATCCGGAATCTCTGCCTGGTCGGTCACGGCGGCAGCGGGAAAACCTCCCTGACGGAGGCAATGTTGTTCACCGCGGGGGAAATTACCCGTCTCGGTAGCGTGGACGAGGGGAATACCGTCTCCGACTATAATCCGGACGAGATCGAACGCAAGATCTCCATCGCCCTGAGCTTTCTCCATACGGACTGGAACGGGAAGCGGATGAATATCCTGGACGCTCCGGGCTACGCGGATTTCGTAGGCGAGGTGGCCTGCGGGCTGCGTGTGGCTGACTGCGCCCTGGTCGTGGTCAACGCCCAGTCCGGCATCGAGGTGGGGACGGAGACCGTTTGGAAGATGGCGGACGAAGAGAACCTGAGCCGCATGGTGGTCATCAACCGGCTGGACAAGGAGCACGCCAAGTTTGATCCCATCGTGCAGCAGCTGCAGGATCGCTTCGGTGCCGCCGTGGTCCCCGTCCAGCTGGCCGTGAACCCAGGCGAGGGCTTCGATTCCATCGTCGATCTCGTCAGCCTGAAGCTGATCAAGTACGAGCGCGACCGGTCGGGAAAGTTCGTCGTCCAGGACGTCCCTGCGGATTTGCAGGCGAAGGTTTCGCAACTGCGCGAGAAGCTGGTGGAAAAAGCGGCCGAAACTGATGACCAGCTCATGGAGCGCTACTTCGAGAACGGCGACCTCTCGCCGGAGGAGCTGCGCGAGGGCCTACGGAAGGGGATCGCTTCGCGCACGCTCATCCCCGTCCTTGCCACAGCTGCCACTCTGAACATCGGGACGGCGCAGCTCCTCGACTTTATCGCCGAATTCGGTCCCTCCCCCTTGGAGCGCGGGCTTGAGGTAGCCAGGCGGCCCGACTCCGAGCAGACGGTGGAGCTCCATCCCGACCCAGAAGCGCCTACGGCGGCTTTGGTCTTCAAAACCGTTTCGGAAATGCACCTGGGCGAGCTTCTTTTCTTCCGTGTGTACTCGGGTTCGGTCCGGTCCGGTTCTGAACTCCTCAACCCCGCACGCGGCGTGACAGAGAAGATCGGTCAGATCTACGAAATGAACGGCAAGTCCCGTCACGAGATCGGTGTGGTACGCGCAGGCGACATCGGTGCGGTGGTCAAGCTCCGCGATACCCACACTGGCGACACCCTTTGCGACAAGAAGAGCCCCGTCCTGCTGCGCGGGATCAATTTCCCGGAGCCGGTGATCCGTGTAGCGGTGGAGCCGAAGACCAAGGGCGATGAGGAGAAGATTTCCGCGGGCCTGGCCGCCCTCCACGAGGAAGATCCAACCTTTACTGTTCAGTACGATCCCGAGCTCCGACAGACGATCGTCTCCGGCCAGGGTGAGCTTCATCTTGAAGTAGTCATTAAGCGTTTGAAGGACAAGTTCGGGGTGGACGTTACCCTCGCCGAGCCGAAGATCCCATACAGAGAGACGCTGCGTAAGAAGGCGGAGGCGCAGGGCAAGTACAAGAAGCAGACCGGAGGGCGCGGCCAGTACGGCGATGTCTGGCTCCGCCTGGAGCCCTTGCCGCGCGGACAGGGCTTCGAGTTTGTGGACGCCATCGTCGGTGGCGTGGTCCCCTCTAAGTACGTACCGGCGGTCGAGAAGGGCGTCCGAGAGGCGATGGCCGAGGGGGTGATCGCCGGCTTCCCGGTGCAGGACGTCAAAGTCACCCTCTATGACGGCTCGTTCCATCCCGTAGACTCCTCGGACCTCGCCTTCAAGATCGCAGCGTCCATGGGCTTCAAGAAGGCGTTCAAGGAGGCGGACCCCGTGATCCTGGAGCCCATTTACGACGTGGAGGTGGTGGTCCCTGAGGAGTACCTCGGGGACGTGATGGGCGACCTCTCCGCACGTCGCGGCAAGATCCTCGGTATCGACAGCGAGGGTCCGTTCCAGGTGATCAAGGCCAAGGTCCCCCTTGCGGAGCTCTACAAGTACTCGACGGCGCTGCGCAGCCTGACGCAGGGTCGAGGAATGCACCGCAGGCGCTTTTCCCACTATGAGGAGGTACCGAAGGAAATCGCCGAGAAACTGATCGCCAAGGCGGAAGAGGAGAGGCAGAAGAAGTAGGCGTGGGGGGTCATGGCTGCCTCGACAAAGGCGGGCGAGGGCTTACCCTCGCCCGTTGTTCTTTGCGGAGAGCGAAGCCATCACGGCCGTCAAGGATGGGAACCCCGGATCGGCATGTGCGAGGTGAGGACGTGAGCCAGTCAAGAGAGATACTCTGGGCTCCATGGCGAATGGAGTACATCCTGAGTGAAAAGAGCCAGGGGTGCATTTTCTGCGAGAAACCGGGGCTCGGGGACGACCGCCGGGCGTTAATCGTGCACCGAGGCAAGACCTGCTTCGTGATCCTGAACCTGTTTCCGTACAACAATGGGCACCTGATGGTGGTGCCCTTCCGTCACGTCCCCAGTGTGGAGGATCTGGACGAGTCCGAGCGTTGCGAGTTGATGGCGCTGCTGGCCAAGAGCATTCAAGTCCTGCGCCGGGCGATGAACCCCCACGGCTTTAACATCGGGGCCAATCTGGGCACGGTTGCCGGCGCGGGAGTGGCCGACCATGTGCACTTCCACATCGTCCCGCGCTGGGAAGGGGACACCAATTTCATGCCCGTCGTGGGACAGACGAAGGTAATTCACGAAGCCCTGGAGCGCACCTGGGAGAAACTGGTACCCCTCTTTGGGGAGATTAAGTAGGTGAGCTTAGGGGACTGAGTGAAGCGGCTTCTTTTCACGCTCACGCCTCCGGCAGGGTAGCGATGTGGCGGATTCTTCCGTGTGTGGTAACGGGCGACCTGCGCGCCAGCCGACGCGCCCCGGACCGCGGGGAGCTTCAGAACCGGCTGCGGACGGCCATCGATCGGGCCAACGCTCAGTTCCGCGACCAGCTTCTGGCGCCGTTTCAGATCACCCTCGGGGACGAGTGGCAAGGGCTTCTGGTCGACGCCTCCGCCGCCTACCGCGTGGCAGCCTTCTTCCGGGACGCGCTTGCGCCCCAGGGCATCACGGTGGGCGTGGGCGAGGGTGAGCTCGCCACAGACTTGGTGACCGACGTGCGGCAAATGGACGGAGAAGCCTTCCACCGCAGTCGCACAGCCCTGGAAGAGGCCAAGCGTCGGGGAGTTGCTGTGGCGTTCCGAATGCGCGATCCGTCGGTGGACCCCTTGCTCAGCGGAATCGCCAGCTTGATCTTCGACCTGTACGAGCGGTGGACACCGGTACAGCGAGAGCGCTACTGCCTCCTGAGGGAGTTAGGGACCATGGCCGAGGTGGCCAGGCGGCTCAGTGTTTCCGTGGCAGCGGTGAGTCAGAGCTTGTCCAGTGCCCGCGCCGCCCGCGTGCAGGAGTGCGAGGACGCCCTCTCCGAGTTCCTGAGCGCCTGGAGCCGGGGAGCCATGTTCTCGCTCCTGGTGAAGCGCTGAAACAGGACCCCTGGCACAATAGGTAAAGGGCTTAAATCGCCGTTCGTTAAGTCGATCGCCTTAAGCCACCCTCCCGACGGAGGACGTAAGGCGTCCGGCTTAATCAAAGAGAAGTAAAGCCAAGAGGCTTAATACTTGGGCTGGGAACAAGCCGGTGTCGTTCTGCTCACCTACTTTCTTTCCGTCCCCGCTTCGGGATGGGTGGTCCAGCAGTGTTGCGGCTGGCTCTTGCGGCGCGTGGACACCCCAACTCTGCGCGCGTGGGTAAGCCAGGGCCTGCCGGGAGGCGGCCGGTTGATTGGCTGGCTGGAGCGTTTCCTGATCACCACCTTTGTGCTGATGGGAGAACCTACAGCCATTGCCGTGGTGCTGGCGGCCAAGGGGATCCTCCGCTTCCCGGAGATCAGCGGACGCCCCGGCGAGCAGCAACGCGTCGTGGCCGAGTACGTGATTATCGGTACGCTGTTGAGTTTCTGCCTGGCCACCGGGATTTCGGCCCTCGCGAAGCTTGTGCTTAGCAGACTCGGAAGGACCCCAGTTTAGAAAATGGGCGCGGTAACTGAAACGGCGTGGAAGGAGGACGTACTGGCCCAGCTCGTGGCGCGCCACTTGAAGACCGACGGCGGGCTTTCCTTCCAGCCCATCCGGACGGGAAAGTTCAACCGCAGCTACTTCGTCCGGCTGGACGGGAGAGAGGTTGTGCTGCGGATTGCCCCGCCGCCGGGGACCCCCGTCCTGTTCTACGAGAAAGACATGATGCGCCAGGAGCCGGAGATTCACCGGATCGTCCGCGAGAAGACTCGCGTTCCGGTGGCCGAGATCCTTGCCTGGGATTTCTCGCGCACGCTTATCGAGAGCGACTACCTCCTGATGGAGAAACTCCCCGGCCTGCCGGCCAGTGAGTTGCCGCTTTCTCGCTCCGTCTGGAACCGTGCCCTGGAGGAGGTGGGCCAGTACCTGCGCCAGGTGCACGCCATCGAGGGACCGGCTTTCGGCTACATCGGGCCGCACAGGCCAATGGAGGCGCAGCCCAGCTGGTGGGAAGCTTTCCGGCTGATGTGGCAGAAGCTTGTCGCACAGATTGTCGAGATCGGAGCCTATAGGCCGGACCAGGGGGCGTGGCTGGTGGAAGCCCTCGAGAAGCGACGCGCCTACTTTGACCGGGAGGTGTCTCCCAGCCTCCTCCACATGGACATCTGGAGCCAGAATATCCTCCTCGATGCTTCAGGCCACGTGACGGGGATCCTGGACTGGGACCGAGCGCTTTACGGGGATCCGGAGATTGAGTACGCGGTGCTCGACTACTGCGGTATTTCTGAGCCAGCCTTCTGGCGCGGTTACGGCAAGGAGCGCGATCGGTCGCCTGCCGCGCGGGTTCGATTCTGGTTCTACTTCCTCTACGAACACCAGAAGTACATCGTGATCCGTGCTCTGCGAAGTGGCCGCTGGGAAGAGGCCATGCGTTACCGGGACGACTGCTGGAGGCTTGCCCAACAGTGGTTCACCCAATGAAGGACCGGGGCCGGACAAGGGGCAGGTCATTGGCCGCGGGTGCCGCTTGGCTTTGCGGGAGGCGGCGCGGTGCCCTTATTCTGGCTGCGCTCGCCGGCCTGCTCCCGGGACACCTGTGCCTGGCCAAAGATTACCGGGTGGACAAGATCGAGGTAGAAGCGCTGATTCGACCGGACGGCAGTGTCCGATTCACCGAGAAGCGTGTTTACGCCTTCCGCGGCGCGTTCAGCTGGGCCAGCTACGAGCTGCCGCTTCGCGGGATCGCCCGCGTGGAAAGCCTCAAGGTTTGGGAGGGCCAGACCCCCTTTGCCTGCGACCGGAGCAGCCGACCGGGCACTTTTCAGGTCGACACCACAGGCGGTGTTTTCAGGGTAAAGTGGCACTTCGGTGCGCGCAACCAGACCCGGGTCTTTTTCCTCTCGTTCGTGATTCCCGGTCTGGTCCGTGTCCACCAGGATGCAGCCGAGCTTTTCTACAATTTCCTGGGCGCCGGGCAACGGAAGCCGGTTCGCGAGGTTTCGGTGAGGATTGTTTGGGCGCGCGCTCCCGCCGAGACCACGGTTGCGTTCTGGACGCACGGATGCCGCAAGGTCACGAGCCATCTTGCGCCGGAGGGTGTACTCCTGGTCCGCGGGCACGACGTGCGTCCCTCCGAGTTTCTGGAGGTGCGGGTTGCCTTTCCTCTGACCTGCGTGCCGCAACTCCAGATGCTGCCGGACGCCTCCACCCTCGCCGAGATCCGACGCCAGGAGGCCGATTGGGCCAGGAGAGAGCAGACAAGGTGGCAGGACGAAGTTGCTCGGCAAGAATCCCGTCGACAGCGTGAGGGCCACGCCCTCTGGTTCCTCTCGTTCTTGACCGTAGCCGGGGTAGCGGCGGTCGTCCATCTCTGGTTACGCTTCGGCAAGCCCTATGCTGTGCGTGGCGTCGGAAGGTTCGAAGGCGCGCCTCCTGCCCAGCGCCCGCCGGCACTTGTCGCGTACCTGCTTTGGGGCAGCGAATTGGGGCCGGAGGTTTGGCTGGCGACTTTGTTCGATCTGGCGCGCCGCGGGGCGGTTCGATTCGAGTCGGAAGGGTTGCTCCCACGGGACAAGCGGGACGCACGGTTCCGCCTACGCCGTGGCGGCCTGCCAGCGGGCGAGCTTCTGGAGCCCTGGGAGGAGGAAGTCGTGCGCTTTCTCTTCGACGAGCTGGCCGGTGGTGCAGAGGAGCTGTCTTCCGAGGAACTGAAGCGACTCCGGCATCGGCTTCGCCAGTGGTTCTTCGGCTGGCGTAAGAGCGTGATCGCCGCAGCGGAGAAACAAGGGTGGTTCGAGGCTGAGAGCCGGCTGGCTCGCAACAAGACCCTCGGCATTGCCGGCGCCCTGATAGCGCTGGGCCTGCTGTTCATGGTTCTGGCCGGCTGGGTGGGGATCTTGCCCTTCCTGGCCGGGCTCGTCCTTTTCGTGCTGGCCTTCGGCATGGTCCGCCGCACCCCCCAGGCACAGGAAGAAATGCTCCGATGGAAAGCCTTCGCCCGCTACCTGGAACGAGTTACCAGGGGCGAGGGCGCAGAGCTGCCCGAGGACCTGCGGGATCGGTCTTGGGTGTACGGCCTGGTGCTGGGTATTCCCTCCAAGCGGTTTCGCCGCCTCACGGAGCGGCTTTTTGGATCAGCGGAGGTACCCTGGCTTGGCGTTCCGCCGGGTGCAGTGGTCGCATTGATGAATACGGTCCAGGTGGTTGCTTCGGTTGCGGGGGTTGGAGTGGGGCCGGCCGGCGGAGGCGTGGGAGGGGCGGTAGGCCGAGCTGGCTAATGGTGGGATGGGACGATGATGGAAGAGAAAACCCTCCGCCTCGTGCTCGACCAATGCGCGAGGGGAGATTATGGGGCGGCGATCCAAACCCTGGAGCAGTACCTCCAGGCGGGCGAAGCTTCCAGCGATTTGGTGGCTACCATGGCCCGGGTGGCTGCCCTCGCCGGGGATCAGGAACGGGTGAGTCGGGCTGCCCTCTGGTTGAGCCAGCGGAAAGGCCAGATCGAGCCAGAAGCCGCGGCCGAGGGTTTTTACTGGCGCGGTGACCTTGTGACGGCCCGGCGCACACTGGAGGCCGCACGTCCGGAACACCACAAACGCCCCGAGTGGCTGTATCTGATGGCCCTCGTCCACTACCGCGAGGGCAGGCCAAGGGAAGCCTATACCACTCTCCTCGAATTCGCCCGCGCCCGCGAACAGGCCTCCGAGGAAAGCGAAACGCTGGAGGAGGCCCTGGCTCTCCTCGCCGAAGGCTCCCTCGAAGAAGACGAGCTGGAGGACTGGAGGATGATCCTGGGCGACTGCGAGACGGAAGTGGCCGAAGGACGCCCGATGGGACTGAGGTTGGCTCGTCTCAGCGAGGAAATCGAAAAGGCCGTCTGGGGAAGCGATCCGGATCGCCAGAAGGTGTTTTTCGACAAGGCGGCGCGGCGTCTCTCCAGGCATCTTGGCGTCGAGAAGACGTTCCGACCGCAACAAGCCGAAGAAGTCCTCCTGCCTTTCGTGCAGCTCGTCAAGGTGGCTCTCGTGGAGGAAGAGCTGGAACAGAGCTGGCAACGGCGGGATTGGGGCGAAGTGTGCGAACACTTCCTCCAGTTCTTCATGGGTCGCCTTCGGGAGCAACGCGACCGGCTCGGGATGGGCGACGTGGACATCGAAAAGCAGGACGTCCTGTCCCTGAGCCGCTCTCTGCCCCTCGGGATGCTACGTCCTCTCGTTTACCTCACGACCCTGGCCCGATTCCCGGACCACGAGGTCGTGGAGCGCATTTTCGCGGAACGCGGAGAGGAGGTTTTGGTGTTGATAGCGATGAGCGTTCTTTCCTTGGCTACGTTCTTGGGTCTTCGGCCCCTGGCAGCGGAACCGAGGGCTGACGCCGCGCCCGGGGAAGGCCAAGCTTAGCGACAGGAATCTGTGCAGATCGATTCGGGAGGTAGATCGCAGATGACTCAGATGGAAGCGGCCCGTCGGGGGACGATTACACCGGAGATGGCGCACGTGGCTCGCGCCGAGGGGGCCTCAGTTGAGGTGATCGCGCAGCGTGTAGCGGAAGGGAAGGTGGTCATCTTGAAGAATCGCCTTTCGCCGGCACGCCCTGTCGGTGTGGGGCAGGGCCTCCGGACCAAGGTGAACGCGAACGTGGGTACGAGCTCCGAGCTTCGTGATGTCGAGCTGGAGGTCCGAAAGGCGCGGGTTGCCGTAGAGGCCGGTGCCGATACGGTCATGGACCTCAGCACGGGAGGTCCCCTGGACGAGGTCAGGCGAGCCGTCCGCAAAGCTGTAGACGTTCCTCTCGGCACCGTGCCAGTCTACCAGGCGGCGGTGGAGGTTGCCGAGGCTAAGGGCGGCATCGTTCACATGACCGCGGACGACCTCTTCCGCGTCCTGGAAAAGCAGGCGGAGGACGGCGTGGACTTCTTTACCGTCCACTGCGGGGTGACGCTCAGCGCCCTGGAGCGGCTGCGCAAGCAGGGCCGGACCCTGGACGTGGTGAGCCGGGGCGGCTCGTTCCTGATCACCTGGATGGTCTACCACGCGAAAGAAAACCCGCTTTACGAGCAGTTCGACCGCCTATTGGATCTGGCTCGGAAGTACGATGTGACCCTGAGCCTCGGGGATGGGATGCGACCCGGTTCGCTGGCCGACGCGACCGACCGGGCGCAAATCCAGGAGCTCATCACTCTGGGTGAGCTCACCAAAGCCGCCTGGGAGCACGGGGTTCAGGTGATGATCGAGGGCCCGGGGCATGTCCCACTGGATCAGATCGAGATGAACATGCAGCTGGAGAAGCGACTCTGCCATGGGGCTCCCTTTTACGTCCTTGGTCCTCTTGTGACGGACGTGGCTCCGGGCTACGATCACATCGTGTGCGCGATAGGAGGAGCCTTAGCGGCCAAGGCGGGTGCCGACTTTCTCTGCTACGTCACTCCCGCCGAGCACCTGCGCTTGCCCTCTGTGGAGGACGTGCGCGAAGGAGTGATCGTGACGCGGATCGCTGCCCACGCTGCGGATATCGCCAAAGGGATACCGTCGGCCTGGGAATGGGACCGACGCATGTCCGAAGCGCGCAGACGTCTGGATTGGCATCGCCAGTTTGAGCTGGCCATCGATGGCGAAAAGGCGCGACGGATGTGGCAAGAGGCCGCCGAGCCGGACAACGGCGCCTGCAGCATGTGCGGTGAGTACTGCGCCATCAAGCTCGTGGAGAAGGCATTGGGTGGTGTGCAGCTGCCCGTTTAGGTACGGGGGCGGAGACGAAAGCGGCCGTTGGACCAGATGCGGAGGTAGGGATGCTTGAGGAATTTCGCAACCAGCCGTACACCGATTTCTCCCGCAAGGAGCTGCGCCAGGCACAGGAGGAAGCCCTGCGGCTCGTGGAGAAGCAGTTCGACCGCGTCTATCCCCTCTACATCGGCGGCAAGGACGTGGAAACCGGCGTTTTCCTCAAGAGCTACGATCCCTCGGAAAAGGACCAGGTGGTGGGCACCTTCCACCGCGCCTCTCGGGAGCACGTCGATCAGGCTGTGAGCGCCGCCGAAAAGGCGTTCGAGGAGTGGCGCTGGGTCGATCCCAAAGAAAGGGCCATCGTGCTGCTGCGGGCCGCCGAGATTCTCAAGCGCCGCCGTCTGGAGATCAACGCCTGGATGATCCACGAGGTGGGGAAGAACTGGGCCGAAGCGGACGCCGACACGGCCGAAGCGATCGACTTCCTCGAGTTCTACGCGCGCGAGATGCTGCGCTACAGCGAGCGCCAGCCTGTTACGCCCGTGCGGGGCGAGTATCCCGAACTGGTGTACATCCCCCTCGGCGTGGGGGCGGTCATCCCTCCCTGGAATTTCCCGATGGCGATCCTGACCGGGATGACCTCGGCTGCGATCGTCACGGGCAATACGGTGGTCCTGAAGCCGGCCAGCGACTCTCCAACCGTCGGTTACAAGCTGGTCGAGATCTTCCGCGAAGCCGGTCTACCGGACGGTGTCCTCAACTACCTGCCGGGTTCCGGTGGGGAGATCGGCGACTACCTGGTCCAGCATCCCCGGATCCGCTTCGTCGCCTTCACCGGCTCCAAGGAAGTGGGGCTGCGCATCAATGAGCTTGCGGCCAAACCGTCGCCCGGTCAAATCTGGATCAAGCGTGCCATCCTCGAGATGGGCGGCAAGGACACAATCATCGTCGACCCCTCCGCGGACATGGACGCAGCTCTCCAAGGGGTCATCACCTCCGCTTTCGGCTTCCAGGGCCAGAAATGCTCGGCCTGTTCCCGCCTCATCCTCTTCGAGGACATCCACGACCGATTCCTGGAGAGGTTGGTAGCGGCGGCGGAAAAGATCACCATCGGTCCGGTCAAGGACCCGGACAATTGGCTTGGGCCGGTGATCAACCAGGCCTCAGAGAACAAGATTCTCCATTACATCGAGATCGGCAAGTCGGAGGGGAAACTGGTTACGGGCGGCGGCAAGGCCCCAGGCAACGGGTACTTTATCAGGCCCACGATCTTTAGGGACGTTTCCCCTGGTGCTCGGATTGAACAGGAGGAGATTTTCGGGCCCGTGCTGGCCGTACTCAAGGTAAAGACGTTCGACGAAGCCATCCGCTTAGCCAACGCCACGGAATACGGGCTTACGGGCTCGCTGTACTCCCGCGATCGGCGCCATATCCAGGAGGCGAAGCGGCGTTTCCACGTGGGCAATCTGTACATCAACCGGAAGTGCACGGGCGCTCTGGTAGGGGTCCATCCCTTCGGTGGCTTCAACATGTCCGGTACCGATTCCAAGGCGGGCGGGCGCGACTATCTGCTCCTCTTCTTGCAGGCCAAGTCCATCTCGGAGAAGGTGGACTACTAACGGGCCCTGTGAGCAGAGGCACTGGCCCGTCGAGAGGCAGGGCCTACAGGGCGCGCCCCGTCTCCGGTAGCGCGCGGCGCAGCCGAGGCCTGGGCGCAACCGGCGGTAGCTCCTGGAGCTGCCAGGCTCGGCCGGGGGCATAAGAGGAGGTGAGATAGCCTTGCGGCGGGCAGCTTGGACTGCCGCGCTGAGCATAGGCGCCTGGATGTGGGGAATGGGCGTCGCCGGCGGGGGCGCGGATCTTTTGCAACGAGCGGATAGCCTGCTTGCTGCCGGAGACACGGCGGGAGCCTATAGGCTCTATCAGCAGCTCGGCAGGCAAAAGGTTCCCCTCGCCTACCGTGGACTCGGCCTGATCGCGCTTCGCTGGGAGCGGTGGAAAGAGGCCAAGGAGAATTTCCAGAAGCTTCTGAAGTCGGGCGCGGACGACCTCACCGCTCATTACGGTCTTGCCATTGCCTATCGAGAACTCGGTGCGCGGTCGGGCGGAGTGGTTCGCGCTTCCCACTGGGGGCTCGCCGAAAAGCACTTTGCCGCCGTTCTGCAGGCGGACAGTTCGTTCCGCGACGTCCTCTACCAGCTGGCCCTGCTCCGGCGACACCAGCGGCGCTACTTCGAAGCCGTGCAATTGGGGCTCAGGGGCTGGCTACGAGGGAGTGATCTCAGGGAAGCCGCATTCGGGCTTTTTGAGCTGTACGATTACCTCCTCGCTCATGAACCTCCCGACACCGTCGAGGGGTGGTTGCTGCGGGACCCCACTCCCTGTGGCCGCTACTTCCTCGGGGAGCTCTATCGCCGGTACGGGCATCTCTCCCTGGCGGACAGCATTTTCCGCAGTCTGCTGCAACGGGAATGGCCGTTTCCCAAGCAGCCCATCTTGCTTTCTCTGGCCCGTCTGCATTACGCCGCAGGAGACCCTCTGCTGGCGGACGAATACTACTGGCAGGCGGTGCGCACCATTGACTCGGACCTGGGTGCTCGCTTCGTATTTGAGGACGTCAAGTACATCCTCGACGATACGGAATGGCTTGAATACCAGCTGGCAGCGGGTCCGAGCCAGAAAATCCGCTTCTTCCGCCGCCTATGGGAAAAACGGAATCCCCGACCCGGCAGTCCAGACAACCCACGCATCCGGGAGCACTACCGACGCCTCGTCCTGGCGGAGCAGGCCTATCGCTACGATGACCTCCGCCTCCCCGTGAACAACCCCGATCGAACAGGGTTCTTGCGTTTCCCGCAGACCTTCTGGCTCAACCGGAAGCTGAATGACAAGGGACTCGTCTTCGTCCGTTACGGGGAGCCGGATCTGCGGGCCACAGCCCTCGACTCCGAGCTCGTGCCGAATGAGTCCTGGATGTACCACGTGCCGGGCCTGAATCACCCCCTCGTTTTTCACTTTGAGATCGATGAGGACGGCGGTCCGAACAACTGGCGCCTGGTGCCTGTGCCCACCGATGATCGGATCCTCTCCAGCCGAGAGGAGTGGGACCCCATGTTCACGCGCTACCTGCGGGGATCTCCGATGACGCGCGACGAGCTCCGGAATCAGATGGCCTTTGCTGCCCGCAACGACATCCTCGTGGGCCTGAGCCACGACCGCCACACGTGGCCGAGCGGGGTTACGGAGTTCCGTTGCCCGCTCCGGGTAGCCTCCTTCCGAGGAGCCGAGGGACGCACGGACCTGGTTCTCTTCTACGCGATTGACGGCGCGGTCCGGTTTGATAGCCTTTGGGAGATGGGGGCCGCCGTCTACGACCCTCGGTGGGAGCTCCTGGGAAGCTCGCGCCAGCTGCATCGGCTTTCCCCAGGCCAAGCGCCCGAGGCGATTGAGGGCGTGCAACAATTCAGCCTTCCGCCCGGCCCCTATCGGATCGGCTTCTACGCCGAGGGATTAACTACCCGGCAGATCGCGGGGGTCAAGCTGGCAGTGTCGCTGACCGACTTCGCCCGCAACCAGCTCCTGCTCAGCGACCTTGTCTTGGGTTCCGTGGAGCCCCAGGCGAAAGGGACCTGGCGGCGGGGCGGGGCGGCTATACGGCCTAACCCAACCCACCGGTTCCGAACGGGGGAGCCTGTCGGTGTCTATTTCGAGATCTACAACATGAAGATCGACAATGAGGGGAAAGCCCGCTACACGGTGGAGCTGTGCGTGGAGCCCGAGACAAGAGGAGCGGGTGGAAAGTTTGGCGGTATCCTCCGCTTTCTT
This sequence comes from candidate division KSB1 bacterium, assembly GCA_034506315.1. GTDB lineage: Bacteria > Zhuqueibacterota > Zhuqueibacteria > Oleimicrobiales > Geothermoviventaceae > Zestofontihabitans. The sequence continues at coordinate 24,960 of JAPDPT010000031.1, forward strand.
AGCGGGCGTGCGCCAGCCCGCGTGATCACGCGAGCCGAGCGGACGGCCGCCGCTCGCGACGTGTTTGAGTGCCTTTCCGTGGAGATCCCGTCGGAACAGAAGGGACGGTACCGACTCTCGGTAGCTGTGCAGGATCTTGTGGCCGGGTCACGCGACCGTACTTCTTCCGTGTTCGAGCTCCGATAGGGAGGTCTGGCCGGGACTCCCGCACCAGAAGTGGGGGCGGTCCTCCCAACCGGAACGCGGATTGCCCGCGCACGGATCGTCTCCTGAACTCCGCGACCTGGAAGAGCCGCGTCACCAGTTTCCGTCATGTGCTCCGTTGACTGAAGTCGGTTTCGTCCGTCGAGAGGGTCAGCCTGTTTGCTTGTGTGCCGACGGTCGCGGAGTACAAGGCCAGCCCTTGCCTGCCCGAGGCCTGTCCCCTCGGCCCAGCGGTTTTCCGGCGGCAGGGGCACAGGAAAGTCCAAACTCCGGGGGGATCGGGTGTACTCGGACGCAACATTGCCCGGATATCCGAGATCTGGGCGGGCAAGAGGGATTTCTTCATCCGGCTCAGCGCGGACCCCGAGGGATCGCCATCTGGGCAGAAGAGTGCCCCTCGGCCTGCTTTCGGGTTGGGAGCGCGGGCAGCTGGCTGCGGCGCAGAAGCCTCACAGGCGGTCCAGCTCTCCCAGCAGGTCTCGGCGCAGGAGGTCGAGGAACCGGCGGTTCAGGGACTCCCATTGCCGGAGGAGGTAGCGGCTGATCAAGAAGGCCTTTAGGTTGGCGGCGCGGTAGAATTTCTTCCAGGCCCAGAGGAATTGGCGTTGCAGTTCGAGGGCGGTCATCCGCAACGGGCGAAAGACGACGTGCGTCCCGTCGTAGAAACGCCAGTTCCGGGTGAGGATTCGGCCCTGGGCCTCGAGATCGCGGTAGAGGTCCGTGCCTGGGAACGGACAGAGGATGGCGAACTGGGCGGTGTCGATTCGTTCCTCGTCGCAGAAACGGACCGTTTCCTGCACGGTGGTCTTGTCGTCGGCATCGGAGCCCAGGACAAACATCCCGTGGACGTGAATGCCGCTCCGGTGCAGCTTTCGCACGCAGGTTCGGATATCTTCCAGCGTCTGCCTCTTGCGGTAGTCCCGAAGGGTTTCGGGGTTCACGGACTCCATCCCAATGAACAGGTAGTAGCAGCCGGAGCGAGCCAGGAGCTGGAGGAGATCGTCGTCGTTGGCGATTTCGACCCTCGTCTGCGCGCTCCAGCGCAGCCGCCAGCCGCGACGCACCACTTCCTCCAGCCACTGGCGGGTGGTGTGCCGGTCGATCCCGAAATTATCGTCGTAGAAGAAAAATCGGTGATGGCCCTCGCGCAGCCTCTGTTCGATCTCTGCGAGGATCCCGTCCGGGCTGCGGTGGCGGAAGCGGCGGCCGAACATCTTGGTGACGGAGCAGAAGCGGCAATCGTACGGGCAGCCTCTGGACGTGGCGAGGGGGACCCAGCGGAGCTCGCGCAGGCCTTTGATGAGCCCGAGATCCGGGACCGGCAGGGAATCGAGGTCAACGGCAGGCTCGCCCTGGACAATGCCGTGCGCAGCGGCCGGGCTTTCCACAATGTCGACGATCCGCCGATCGCTCTCGCCGATCACCACGGCGTCGGCGACCTCACAGGCTTCTTCCGGGACGAAACTGGCGTGAGGACCGCCGATGACCACCCGCGCCCGCGGGTTTCTCTGTCGTACCTTCCGGGCCAGGGCGTACGCGCGGTGAATGGTGCAAGTCATGCCCGATAGGCCTACCACATCGGCCTGTTCCACCTCCGGATCGAGGCGCCCCGTCCTCTCGTCCATGGCCGGGTAGATGCTCTCCACGAAGATCGTGACCTGGTGGCCGCGCTGTTTCAGGATGGTCCCCATGTAGAGCAGGCCAAGGAGGGGTAGGCGGAACAGGGCATAACCGTTGAAGTCGGCGCGGGGCTCAATAAGCACGACTTTGGCCATTTCAACCCTCTCCCGGGCCAATTGGCCCTCGCTGCGAAGGCCCCCGGACGCCCTTGTCCCCCGGATGAATTCCTTGCTTTCCCGCTGGGAATCCGTAATTTCAATCGAGGGCGATCGCAATAGGTTCCGGCCCTCGGGGGGCAGCCGGCTGACCAGCGCGAGGAGAGGTAGCTTCGGATGTTTGATCCCCGATTGCAGGAATTGACGCGGGTCGTCCTCGATCGCTCGTGCAAGGTGCAGCCCGGGGAGATTGTTCTCATCCAGGCGACGGACGTGCCGGAAGAGTGGGTGGTGGCCTTCGTACGGGCGACCGCCGAGCGAGGGGCCGTTCCTTTGGCGATCGTAAAGCAGGGGCGGGTTCTGCGGGAGCTTTACCGCAGTGCGTCCGCTGAGAGTATGCGGCTTCTGGGCCAGGCAGAGCGCCTACTGATGGAGCAGGCGCAGGTGTACATCGGCCTGCGTGGAGGGGCCAACGCCGCGGAGATGGCCGACGTGCCGGAGGAAAAGATGCGCCTGTTCCGGGAGCTCTGGTGGAAGCCGGTGCATCAGGAGTTGCGTATTCGGCGCACCCGATGGGTTGTGCTGCGACACCCGGGCCCATCCATGGCTCAGCAGGCGGGTATGAGCACAGAGGCCTTCGAGGAGTTCTACTTCCGGGTCTGCACCCTGGACTACAGCAAGATGGAGCGCGCCATGCCGGCCTTGGTGCAGCGCCTGGCCAACGCCGATCGTGTGGTGATCGTCGGCCCGGGGACCGAATTGGAACTCTCTATCAAGGGTGTGCCGTGCGTTCCCTGCTTTGGACAACACAACCTCCCGGATGGCGAGGTGTTCACGGCTCCTGTGCGACAGTCCGTGGAAGGCAAGGTGCGATTCAATGCCCCCACGGTCTACCGCGGGATTTACTTCGACCGCGTGGAGCTGGAATTCCGGCGTGGCGAAGTCGTCCGCGCCGATGCCGGTGATCGCACGCCGCAACTCGAGGAGATCCTGGCCAGCGACGAGGGCAGCCGTTACGTGGGGGAGTTCGCCCTTGGGCTCAACCCGCTCATCAGCCGACCCATGCGCGATATTCTGTTCGATGAGAAGATCGCCGGCTCCTTCCATCTCGCCTTGGGCCAGGCCTATCAGGAAGCGGACAATGGCAATCGCTCGCAGCTTCACTGGGACCTGATCTCGGTGCAGGCCCCCGAGTGGGGAGGCGGCGAGATCTGGTTGGATGGCGAGCTCCTCCGCAAGGACGGGCGCTTCGTTCCTGACGACCTGCAGGGTCTGAATCCTGAGAATCTTGTCTGAGGTCTGGCTGTGGAGCGGGAAAGGGCCGGGTCGTCGTGCACCATCTACATCGTCTCCGATGCCACCGGGGCGACGGCCGAGGCCGTTGTGCGCGCCGCGTTGACCCAGTTCGACAACAGCGAGGTGACCCTCCGGAGAATCTCTAACGTCCGCAGCCCGGAGCAAGTGCGGCAGGTAATCGAGGAGGCCTCCCGGTCGGGAAACGGGATCATCGTCCACACCCTGGTATCTCCGGAGCTGCGGGAAGAGCTTCTGGCAGCCTCGCGGCAGCGCAACGTGGCCGCGATCGACCTCATGGGTCCTCTGCTCACCCGCCTGGAGAACCTGTTGAAGATCTCCCCTCTGGCCAAACCAGGCCTCTTTCGACATCTGGACGAGGACTACTACCGCCGAATGGAGGCGATCGACTTCGCGGTTAACCACGACGACGGTCGAAATCCAAGGGATTTGACAAGGGCCGATGTGGTGCTCGTCGGGGTTTCGCGAACCAGCAAGACGCCGATCTGCGTGTTCCTCGCTTACCGGGGATGGTTTGCGGCCAACGTTCCCCTTACGCCGGAAATCCCGCCTCCTCCGGAGCTTCTGCAGGTCGAGCGCTCTCGGGTGATCGGACTGGTGATTTCAGCAGCCAGGCTGCAGAGCATCCGCAAGGCGCGCCTGGAGAGGATGGGGTACGGACTGCAGCCCAATTACATCGACCTGCGCAGGATCGAACAGGAGCTTGCCTTCAGCAGAAGCCTCTGCCGGGAACACGGCTGGGCCATCGTCGACGTCACCGGCAAATCCATTGAGGAAGCCGCAAGCGAGATTACCAGTCTGGTGGGGCGTCGAGCGGCGTGAGCGTAGCGGTCGGAGCAAGGACTCGGCCGAGATCGCCGAGGACGTCGCGCGCGGCGGGAAAGTGGGCACAAGCCGAGCCGGCTGTACGCGAGACCGGTGCCTCTGGCATCCGGTGACACGGCGCGTAGGGGCGCCCCTGGCCTGATCCGGCAGGGGCGAGGCCAGGAGAGGTCGAGGGAATGTCGAACTACCGAATCGCGTTTTCGACGTTGGCCTGCCCGGAGTGGCCGCTGGGGGAGATCGTCCGCCGGGCGAGGGAGTACGGCTACGACGGCATTGAGCTACGGGGCCTGCTGAACGAGATCGACGTTACCCGTCGCCCGGAATTCGCTCCTGCCTCCCTGGCAGCCACGCGACGGATGTTCGAGGAGGAAGGCCTAAAGGTGTGCTGTCTGGGCTCCAGCGTCCGGCTCCTCCACACGGCGGGCCCTGAGGCCTCGAAACGCGACGAAGAGGAGTTCGCGCGCTACCTGGAGCTTTCCGCAGGGCTCGGAGGCGTTCCGATCCGAATATTCGGCGGGCATCTCCCCGAAGGACTCGATCGGGAAAGGGCCCTGGCGCAGGCGACGGAGAGCCTGGAGCGGCTTGCGGAAGCAGCACGGGCAGTGCAAACGCTCGTTCTCGTGGAAAGCCACGACGGGTTCTGCTCCGGCCGTGACCTGGGCGCTCTTTTGCGGCGTTGCGACGCGCCAAACGTGGGCGCCCTGTGGGACGTGTTCAACTCGCAGATGCCGGGAAGCGAGTCCGTGGAAGAGACCTACAGCGAACTACGGTCATTCGTCCGCCATATCCACGTGAAGGACGGAGACCCAGGACAGGAGAGGCCGCTCTACACACCCCTCGGCGAGGGGAAGATCCCGTATTCGGACGTCCTCCGCCTTCTCCGTGCGGACGATTACAGCGGATGGCTTTCGGTAGAATGGGAGAAACGGTGGCACCCGGAACTCCTGGATCCCGAACTCGTGCTTCCGCAATACGCGCGGAGGCTTCGCCAACTCGTGCCCGATTCGGGTCCAACCGAGGAACGATCCGGCGCTTAGCCGGCCGGGCCTTTCGGGTTGAGGCGCGAGTCTGAAGCAGATGTTTGGAACGAAAAAGGCGAATTCCTTAATAGCCAAGGAGCGGATCCAACGCAGGAGGAGCCTGCTTCGTCCGGTGGGTATCGTCACCGGCCTCACGCTTCTTTTCACGGCGGACGACTGGTTGCTGATCTTCCTCGCCCGGGAGTTGCAGCTCGAAGGGTTTTCGGACCCCTTTCTGGCCGCCGCTGCAGCGCTCCTTACCGTGGCCAACGCGCTTCTGGCAGTGGCCATTTTCCGGCTGATGCGGAAGAAGCCGATGTGTGGAGCCGAAGGTCTGGTGGGCGAAACGGGGCGGGCTCTGGAGTCATTTTCGGGGACGGGACGCGTGGCCGTGCACGGAGAGATCTGGCGCGCTCGCGCCCTGGCTCACGTGACGAAAGGGCAGAAGGTGCGCGTGCTGTCGGTGCGTGGACTGGAGGTGGACGTGCGCCCGCTGTCCTCCGAGGAAGCAGCGGGAGCCTCGACCTGAGCAGCTTCCCGGCATCGCGTTTCAGAACGCGGCAACGATGAGGACAGAGAAGAGGGCCTACAGATCACGCCGGTCGGGGTGTGCAGCGGACCCCGGAGGCAAAAGGTTACGGACAAGAGCCAGAGACGGTGGTGGGCGATGAAGGAAATGGACCCTGGCGGAAGCGGCGCGGGCCGCTCGGTCATTAGGGGTCAACAGACCCCAGGCGGGCGGACGCGGATCCTGCGCAGGCCTCGTACCTGGATCAGGGACGCAGTGTTTCTCGAGATCTTCCCTCGGGCGTTCGCTCCTGAAGGGACGCTGGAGGCCATTAGCCGGCGTCTGAAAGCGGTGGGCGAGCTCGGGATCAACGCCCTCTGTCTGATGCCCGTGCACCCCATTGGCCGCAAGGGAAGGAGAGGAAGCTGCGGGTCTCCTTACGCGGTGCGCAACCACTTTGAGGTCCATCCCGAGCTCGGCACCAAGGAGGATCTGCGCGCGCTGGTAGGCGCCGCACACCGCTTGCGGATGCGCGTGATTCTGGATTTTGTCCTCGGGCAGGCGGCAGCTGACCACGTCGAGCTTGCTCATCACCCGGAGTGGCTCCTGACGGATGGTCGCGGGGAGCCTCTGCGGCCAGCGCCCGGCTGCTCAGACGTTGTTTGCTGGAACCTCGGGCATCCTGCTCTGCGCGAATACCTGATCTCAGCCATGATCTCCTGGCTGCGCGAGGCAGATGTGGACGGCTTTCGGCTCTTCCTTGAAGGAAATGTGCCCGGTGACTTTCTCGCTGAGATCCGGCACCGCCTGGACCAGGAAAAGCCCGGAGTTTCGCTGCTGGGGTGGGGCGTGGAGGATTCACACGGGTTCGCAGACCTCGACGCCCTTCAGGATCGAAGGCTCCACCGGATCCTCTGCGAAATCCGGGCGGGTCGAATCCCCGCCTCCGCTCTCGTGGAAGCACTGGCGGCCGAGGAAAAGCCGCGTGGCAAAAGGCCGTTGCCCATCCGCTACCTCGAGAGCCATGAGGAAAAGCGCGCGGCAGACACCTTCGGCCTGGATGCCCTCGAGGCCTACGCGACGCTGCTCTTTACCTCCGGTGGCGTGCCGATGCTTTACAATGGCCAGATCGAAGGGGACACGGAACGGCCCTCCCTATTCGAGAAGCACACGATCGCCCAGGAGCCCCTCCATCCCTTGTTCCCCAAGCTGTACCGAAAGCTGATCCGGGCCCGGCGGGAGAATCGAGTATTCGGGGTGGGCAAATTCGTGCCGCTGCCGAATTCCCTTCCGCGGTACGTGGCGAGCTTCGCCCGCCTCAGCCCGCGGCAAGCTGCCGTCGTCGTGGTTAATCTGCGCGAGAAGAAGAGCGAGATCAGGGTGGAGATTCCAGGCCCTCTGCGGGCCGGTCGGGAAGACTGGATGTTTGCCGACCTCGAGTGGCAAAAGCTTCGAATTTTCCGGAAGCCGGAACTGTTCTTGGAATTGGGCCCGTACGAGGCGCTCATCTTTTCTGGAGAGGCGGGGGAGCAGAAGCGAGGAACTTAGGCGGCGGGGCTTCGTTGCACTTCTCGGGGTTTGTAGGGTACGGCTGTTTCGAGAAGAGGTCGCAGGAGGTAGCTGTGGAGCGTCGTCGGACGCCGCGGTTCCGTTTCTCAAAGGATATCACCCCGATTTTGGAGGGCTGGGACTACGTGCCGGATGAAATCTCGGTGCGTCGCATCCGGGGCTTGGATGGCCGGGATAAGATCCAGCTCCGGATCGATCTCGGCCTGATGCAAATGGAGCTCGACGGCCGGCCGGACGGTCTGCGCCCCCACGGCAAGGAGTCCCTGCTCGATTATTTCGAGTCGGTCGTGCTGGAGCAACTGGACCGCTTCGGCACGGATGAGAACTTTCGCCTCAGCGAGGAGGATTTGGCGAATCTGCAGCGAGAGGCCGTCCAGTACTACCATCGCTACATCAGCTTGCTTCACCTCGGCGACTACGATCGCGTCATCCGCGATACCGAGAGGAATCTCCGACTCTTCGATTTCGTGGCCCGCTACGCGCCGTCGGAAGAGGACAAATGGGCCTTCAACCAGTACCGCCCATACGTGCTGATGGTACGTGCCCGGGCCAAGAGCCTCCGAGCCCTGGAGCAAAAGGACTACGCCGCCGCCCTTTCGGCCATCCGGGAGGCCAGGGGGCTGATCGAGAACTTCTACCGCAGCGCAGGAATGGAAGACGAGCTGGCGGAAAGCTCCGAGATTCGCACCCTGGAGGAATGGGAGCAGCAGATCGAGAGGGAACGTCCGTTGACCCCGCGCGAGCGCCTGACGCGAGAGCTGGAGGAGGCCATTCGCCGCGAGGAGTACGAGAAAGCAGCCAAAATCCGCGACCAGCTCCGGAATCTGGAACAGCGCAATGAGCTGGGATAAGACTCACCAATTGGGGGTTCCCGCCAGGTTCCTCGTCTGACCGGAAGGCGGCGCGCCCACCCTGAGGCCGCGCCCACGGCGACGTGGGCAGGCAAACCTCGCCCTACATACTCCCTTAGCTCCCCCGGAAAGCCTAAAAGGTCGACGTTCCGGGCGAACCAAGAACCTTGATCCCGTGTGGGGACGACTTGAGGTAAGTCGAAACGTGTGGTGATCGAGGAAACGAGGCATGCCCGCTACGCGAGCTTCCCTTCGGACGATCAATCCTGAGGCCGGGCACCCACCGAACTATGGCCCGGGAGGAGCCACGGCCCGCTCCTCCTGGAGGAGATGGGCAAGCCAGTGCGCCTTGTCCCCTCTGTTGCGCATTTCCTCGATGAGGTCGCTGAGCTTGGTTTGCTCCAGCGTTTCCCAGAGTAGGCGTTCCACCCGATCCACGGTGCCGTGGATCGGGCAGTCGGTACCGAGCTCGCAGGAGCGCCGCTCCACTACGCAGCGCAAGATGGGCTGCCTTCCCTCGATCGCCCCAATGATCTGCGCCAGGCTGATCTGATTCGGGGGGAGAGCCAAGGCAAATCCACCCTTAGCCCCCCGATAAGAGATCACCAAGCCCGCTTTCACCAGCTGCTGAAACACCTTGGCGAGGTAGGTTTCGGACACCCCCTGGGCCCTTGCTACCTCGCTTACCAGGGTTACCTTGCCTCTGGGCTGCAGAGCGAGGTAGATGAGGCTGTGGATCGCGTACTCAGTGCTGAGGGATAGCTGCATGGTTATGTCTCATCGCTTATGTCACTGGCAGGCTCTCAGCCTGCAAACGATCAGCTGAAATCAGAGTTCCAGCTGCTCTTCTTCGCTGCGGGACCTCCGATCTAACCTCACTCCTCCGGGCTCTCCGTCGTTTCGATAACCCGAGCGGGGTTTCCGGTTGCCTGAGTGCTACAGAGAGCGGCCCCGGTCTGCGTCCCGGATCCCGACGGCCGGCCACTCCGAGCCATTGATTTGAACCGCCACGGAAGGCCGGTTATTCCGATGGGGAGCGCGTCTCGCGGCGGTTTGGCCAGGGGCCGGAACAGGCCCGTCTCCTTCGGCCACGGGCACCCGTGGTGGGGAACAGGGTCCGAAAAGGACGCCGGCCCTTCGGTTCGAATCGAGGAGAGAGGGGGCGAGTCCTGCCCGGTACGATCGAAGGAAAAGCCGAGGACAGAATTGGGCTCTACGAGCCCGCGCGGTGCTGGCGGTCGTCGGATCGTCCCCGCAGGGGAGCCAGGGCTGGAGGGTCCCACCGGCGGCATCTGGCTGGGTCCCCCTGGCTCGATTCCCGGCAGGATCGCCCACCTCACACCACTTTGACCTTGAATGTCAGCCGGGGCTTGTCTATCTTGAGCGCCAGCGTACCAGGAGCCGCATGGCTCTTTCCTGCCGGAGGATTACACCCAGGTAGGTCAGATGAGCAGCCCCGTCATCATGCTTCCCCGGACCAACGTGGAAGTCAAGTTGCGGGTAGCCGATCTGAGGCCGGTACTGGAGCGGGCGCGGGCGGCCGGTGCGTCGTTCCAGTGGCAGAGAAGGCAGGAGGACGTCTTCTTCGCCGTGCCGAGGGGACGTCTCAAACTTCGGCGTGAAGAAGGCTCTGTTCCGCACCTGGTCGCTTACTTCCGTGAAGATCGCCCGGAAGCAAGGGAAAGTCGCTACGTGATTGTTCCCTGTCCCGAGGCCGAGCTCCTGCAGGCGGCCCTGGAAAGCACTGTGGGAATCGCCGCCGTTGTCCGCAAGAAGAGAACACTCCTCACCTGGCGCACAGTGCGGATCCACCTGGATGAGGTGGAAGGGCTCGGGCCCTTCGTCGAGCTGGAGGCAGTCGTCTCGGGCAGGGAGGGGGCGGAAGAGGGCCGTCGCGAGCTGGAGTCCCTCCTCGAGAAGCTGGACCTGCTTCGGGCGGAGCGGCTTCCGTGCGCGTACGTGGACCTTCTGTGTCAGGGTAGGCAGCCCCTCGGTGGTCAGAGCAATTGTGGCCGTCCCGGAACGTAGGCAAGGCACGGGGACTTGGCGGCCCCCGCCCGGAATGACTGGCCCACTGCGAAAGCCTTTCGAAGCACGACGCGAACCATGACCGACCGCGAGCGCTGGAGGCGCGTGTTTCGGTTCCAGAGCGTTGACCACGTGCCCGATATGGAGTTCGGGTATTGGAAAACGACCCTCCTCCGGTGGCGAGAAGAGGGATTCCCCGCCCACATCGACACCAACGAGGCCGCCGAGCGCTATTTCGGACTCTGCCGGAGAAGGAAACTTCCCGTCAGCGTAGGTCTCTATCCCGATTTCGAAGAGGAGATTCTCGGTGAGGAGGGGGAGTACTGGATCCGCCGGAATAAGGAGGGTGCGATCTGTCGGGTCCGCAAGGATGACCCCGAGGGTTCGATCCCTGCCGTGATCCGCTACCCCATCCAGACGCGAGAGGACTGGCTTCGCTTCAAGGAGCGCCTGGATGCCAACACCGTAGGCCGCTATCCCCCCGACTGGGACCGGGTGTGCCAGGAGTTCAACAGCTCGTCAGAGCCGGTCGGGATTGAGCTGGGAAGCTTATTTGGCTGGATCCGCGACTGGATGGGACTGGAGCGGCTCTGTTTCGCCCTGTACGACGATCGCACCTGGGTGGAAGAGATGATGGACCACCTGGTGGACCTGGTTCTGCAGGTGATTCCGGGCGCGCTGCGCGACGTGCGGCTCGACTTCGGAGCCTTCTGGGAGGATATGGCCTACCGGAACGGTCCCATGATTTCGCCGCGCCTATTCCACGAGCTCCTGGTGCCCCGCTATCGGAGGATCACGGAGGTTTGCCGTCGCCACGGCCTGGACCTCTTCTACGTCGATTGCGACGGCAACATTTTGAACCTCATCGAAGGGTGGCTCAAGGCTGGGATCTCCATCATGTTCCCGCTCGAGGTTCGGGGAGGGTCTGATCCCGTGGCTATCCGGCAGCGGTTCGGCCGCCAGGTCCTTTTGATGGGCGGGGTGGACAAGACGAAGCTCATCGAGGGAAAGCGCGCCATCCGCGAAGAGATCCGGCGGCTCGAGCCTTTAGTGGCGGAGGGTGGTTTCATCCCCCACGTCGATCACCGTGTCCCTCCGGACGTGTCCTACGAAAACTATCTCTACTACCTGCAGGTAAAACGGGAGGCGTTCGGGATTCCTGAGCCGGAGGGCTTTCGCGAACGGGTGCTGAAACCGTTCGAGCGAGTCACGGGCAGGAGGATTTAGCAAGTAGAGGGAGGATCGCGACACCTTGATGCTGCCTGTCTACGGCGCCGGGTTGGCCCGGCGGCCAGGTCTCCAGGCTTCGTTCCGCCCACGCACGCGGGTCCGAGGTAGGAGGTGGGGTCTGTGGCTGCTCCTGGGTCTGGTTTGCCCGACGCTCTTTTCTGCCTGCTCGCGGGACCGATGGCTGGATCTTCGCCACTACTACGATTACGACGCCCGTTTACCCCTCGAGGTAACCGTTGACACCGTCTGGAACCGACCGGACCGGATCCGGCTCCACGTGACCTATACCTCCGTCCACGACTGCCGTGTCACCGCTCTGTGGACTTTGCCCAAGCTGGCTCCGCAACCTGTGCCCGCCATTCTTGTGCAGCACGGCCTGGGCGACCGGAAAGAGGTAGATTACGTGGAGGCTGCGGACAGTGTGTTCACTCGCTCCGGCTTCGCCGTGTTTCGCATCGATTTCCAGTACCACGGCGAGAGACGGCGCCAGGGGCGCACCGTTCGGTTCGACGAAGGGCTTCCGTTCACCGCGCGAGATGCCTGGGCCCAGACGGTGTTCGATCTGCGCCGGGCCGTGGACTTTCTTGATTCCCGCCCGGAAATAGACCCGGCACGTACCGGGTTTCTTGGGATCAGCCTCGGCGGTATCCTGGGAACGGTCTTTGTGGCGGTCGAGCCGCGCATTGAGGCGCCTATCCTGGCACTGGCCGGTGGCGGGCTGCGTTTTGTCCTACGCGGAAAGGCGTTCGACGACAGCGTACGGCGGCTGCTCGCCCCGATCGAACCCCTGAACTTTGTCGACCAGATCTCCCCTCGACCTCTTCTCTTTGTTCTGGCCAGGCAGGACGAAATTATTCCCCAGGCCTCTTCCCTTCTGCTGTACCGACAGGCGAGGAAGCCCAAGCAGATCTGGTGGTACGAGGGCCGCCACCGGACGGTCCCGGTTTGGAGGGTGATGGAAGACTGCGCCCTGTGGTACAAGGCGGTTTTTGCGGGCGAGAAACTGCCCGATCAGCCTCCTCCCAAGTAGCTGCCCGGGATCGCGGGAGAGCTGCTTTCTTCGTTCGGAAGGAAAGACGCTCGCTGCCAAGGAAGAGGAGAAAGATGCCATCTCCGAAGCAGATTCACCTTATTGCCAATGCCCATATCGATCCCGTATGGCTATGGGACTGGCGGGAGGGGCTCAGGGAGATCCTCGCGACCTTCGCCGCCGCCTGTTCTCTCATCGAAGAGCACGCGGAGTATCGTTTCACGGCCAGCTCAGCAAGCTTCTACCGCAGGGTGCAGGAACTCGATCCACCTCTGCTCGAGCGCATTCGCCAGCACGTCGCGGAGAAGCGCTGGGCCGTCGTCGGAGGCTGGTGGGTCGAACCGGATGTGAACATCCCGTGTGGCGAGGCTCTGATACGCCAGGGGGTGTACGGCAAGCGCTTCTTCCACACCCTCCTCGGCTGCGACGTGAAAGTGGCCTTCAATCCCGATACCTTCGGACACCCGGAGGGCTTGCCCAAGATCCTTGGGGCACTCGGCCAGGACACCTACGTGTTCATGCGCCCCGGCGAGAGAGAAAAACCGCTGCCGCCGCTCTTCCGATGGCGGTCGGCCGACGGTTCAGAGGTGCTGGCCATTCGCGTGTTGTACGGCTACGGGAGCGACGGGCAAGAGCTTGTCCGGAAGCTGCGCCGGCTATGGGAGCTTCTGGAATCCCTGGATCTGCCTGCTCTGGCCTGCTTTTACGGCACCGGCGATCACGGAGGAGGGCCTGGGCGGGAATCTCTTCGCATCCTCGAGGAGGTGCGACGGCAAGGGGCGATCCCGCTCGTCCACAGCGACCCCATCGGCTACCGCGAGGCGGTGCGGGCTGCGGAGGGCCAGCTTCCGGTGGTTCAGGATGAGCTCCAGCACCATGCCCGGGGCTGCTACTCGGTTAACCGGCGGATTAAGCTGCGCAACCGCCGGGCCGAGCACGCCCTTCTGGCAATGGAGCGCTGGGCGGCTCTGGCCTGGCGAGTTCTGGGCGAACGCTATCCCCAGGAGCCCCTGGAAGCCCACTGGCAAGAGCTTCTGTTCTGGCAGTTCCACGACGTCTTAGCCGGCACCTGTATCGAAGCTGCAT
>JAPDPT010000032.1 GCA_034506315.1 candidate division KSB1 bacterium
GTGGTCCTTCTCTGGGAGAATCGGCGACCTCTGATAAGGAGCCGCTATGGGCGTCTGGCGGCGGATCTGCTCCGCGAGGCTTTTCTCGACGCGGCGTGCTCCTTGCGCCCGGTACCTATAGGGCTCCCGAGGAGCTAAGCCGCCTGTCATTCTCGGCTCCTGTCTCCTCCCTGGGGGCCGGGAGCACGGAGCTCTCCGGCGCAGGTGTCGATGCTGCCTCACGTTTCTGGGAGACAGGACACAGGAGGCCACGCCCTTTCCAGGACGGTGCGAACGGTCTTTGAGGCTACCACGAGCTGATACATGCTCGGGGGGAGGCCGAGCGAGTTCGCGAATCTTGTTGACAAGCTCTCAAGCGTTGTATAGATTCGGTGCAGGCTGGGAGCACCGGCGAAGGAGAGGGGGACCACGGCGTCGGATAAGGAGGGAGTAGGTTAGCCTGCCAAGAGCGTCCGCGGGGGCCATCTTCGAGACCTCTCCAAAAGGGATTGAGCCCGGTACGGGGAGACGGGTTCGGTCTTCTCCGGAAAGGACGTGCGCCTCAGGAGGAGCGTTGTCGCATTCCACGCTCGAGTGGTGCAGTGCCCGCCGGCGTTGTGTACGGCATTAGTGCCTGCTGCCGGAGCATCGGGCTGCCGAGGGCGACGTACCTCGTACAGCGAGCGCAGAAGTGGGTGGTGCATTACGTCCGTTGCCACGAGGCGAGGAATGGCAGAGTTCCAGGACTTCCTGACAGGCAGGGTCTACAGGGCCGGCGATAAGTGGCTGGCGTACGTACAGTCCCACCTTGCAACCCTCCTATCGGAAAGGCTCCAACGGGCCAGCTCGCGGGACTGGGCAGACGTCGCGGCCAAGTTCTGGTCGCAGGACTACCACGAGCTTGTGTTCCCCCTGCGGTTTGGCTTCGTCTGGAAGTCGCCTCGCCAAATCGAAGCGATCGCTCTGTTCGGCGAGGCGCAGCAAGTCGATCTGGACTCTTTTGCCGATCGACCTTTACGGAGCCGACGGGGGGACACCGATCGACTGCCGCCTATCTGGCCCGGCGAGGAGGGGAATCCACAGCAACTGGTTCCAGAACGTGCCCTCGTCCAGGCCCTGGTGCTGAACCTCCTGCTGCGTAAGCGACAGGAGGTGTCGCACCTCGGCGAGGCGAGGTTGGGTTGCCTGCTGGCCCCCCTCTTGGACGCGCTCCAGCCCAAATTCCCATTGCCGGATCGGGCCGTCCAGGTGGCTGAATGGTTTCTGGGGCGAAGGCTGGAGCCACCTGAAGGGCTGCCGGAGGACGTGCTGCGGTGCGCGCGCGATCAATCGGCCGACGGTGTGGACGCCTCGGTCGCCCTGGGCTTGGTGGCGGTGCAGCGCATTAAGACCTACGTGTTCGAATCGCACGGCTTGCCCGAAATCCGGGGCGCCTCCACTCTCCTCGATATCTGCACAGAAGAGGGTGCGCGCCGTGTGGCCAAGGAGCTCGGACCGGAGGTGGTGCTGCGCGCTGCTGGATCCACCCTTGTCTTCCTCGCGCCGGATGAATCGACCGCTGAGCGACTGTGTCATCAGATCCGTGCCGATTTCCTTGAAAAGACGACCGTGGCCCATGTGGCCGACGCCACCTGCTCCGTCAGCCTCAGCGACCTTCTGGGCAAGTTCCAGGAGGCCATGGGACGGGCATTCGCGCGGCTGGAGCAGCGCAGGTCCCAGACGTCGTCCTCCATGGAGGGAGTTCTCCCCTTCGAAGCACGCTGTTCCTTCTGTGGCATCCGCCCTGCCGAAGGCTGGGTCTCCGCACCGGAGGAGCCCCGGCTAAGCTGTGAGCCCTGCGCAATCAAGAGGAGCTGGGGACTGAAGGAGCGAAAGCGCAAGGCGGACGAGCTTCTGGCCGAGCTCGGGCTGAGCGATCCAGACCGACTCGGCGTTGACCCGAAGGACTACGTGGCCGAGGCGCTTGGGGAGGATTCCGACGCGGAGCGAGGCTTCATCCCGACCTGGAGCGGGCGGAAGCTCTTGGCTACCGTCTACGGGGACGGCAATAACTTCGGAGCCGTAAATCAACGTCTCGGCAGTCTGGCCCTTGCCCTGCAATGGACCCACCGGGTGGCCAGAACCACCCGCCTGGCGGCAGCGATCGGATTGGCTGCCGGTACGATGGCCGCCGCCGACCGGAATAAGCCCCTTCGCAAGTTGCCTTTCCAGGTCCTCCAGCTCGGGGGAGACGATTTGTGCCTCTTCGCCTGGTCTCCGGTTGCGCTCTACTTTGCCGAAACCTTCCTCCGGTTGACGGACCTCGAATTTGAACCCTCCGGAAACGGGAGCTGGGCCCAGCGACCGCCGAGCTTTTCCCTTGGTCTGGTGGTCACCGACCGGAAGGCTTCGGTGCGCAGGACCGTACAGATGGCCGAGGATGAGGTTCTCGCCTGGGCTAAGAGAGCCCACGCACAGGATCCGAGCGCGGGCCGGGGGACGATGTCCTACGTGTTGGCGCCGGCACAGGATCAGCTGCCGGACGACTTCAGCTCCTACCTCGGCTCGGGGAGCGCAGGCCCGTCGGGGTTCGCTGACTCCCTTGCCTGGGAGGACGGCTACTTTGTGCGCGAGGACCAGGCCACGCGGTTGTGTTTGACCCTGCGGCCGTACCGCGCCGCCGAGCTCGCCTTCCTACGACAGCTTGCGGAAAACATGCGTGGCTCCGAAGGCCCGATCCAGCGCCTGACGCGGCCGTTCCTACGCCACGCCCCCACCGCCGCCCTCCTGCACTTCGCTTATCAGGCGGGCCGGCTTGGCCGAAGACGAGGGGGGAAGTGGATCGCGAGCCTCCTCGGTCAATCGTGGCCGGGGTGCCCCGATGTGTCCTGTTTCCCGGGGGTGCCCTCAGTCCGGCTGAAAGGGCGCTTGCTCTTGGGACTTCGGCCAGCGCAACCGGGCAAGATCACCTGGTTTAGCCCTCTGCTGGATCTGCTTGAGTGGCTGAAGATGCTCGATTAGGAGGCGAAGAATGGCGTACGCCTGGCGGGCACTCGTTCGAATAACAGCCCGAAGCCCAATTTTCACCCTCGGTCCCGGGCGTTCCCTGCCGATGGTGGATCGGACCCTTCTTTTGGACGAAGAGGGGCGCCCGCTGATCCTGGCGTCGTCGGTGCGGGGACGCTGCCGGGCCCAGCTGGAGCGTCTGCTGAGGGCGAACGGACAGCCTGTGTGCACGCCGCCGCTCCCGGAGTGGACCTGTCCCCACAACCGGGAAGTGGCGCTTCAGCTCGGCCAGGGGCCCCAATACTGCCTTGCCTGCAGAATCTTCGGAAGCCCCTGGCGAGAATCGGCGGTGTACTTCAGCGACTTCCGGCTGGATGCGGGAGAGGATCTGGGCCTTCCCACCTTCGTCACCGAACGCATTGGGGTGGGCATGAGCCGGAAACTGGGGGCGGCCGAGGAGAAGCGCCTGTACCTCACCGAAGCGGGTCCCGCCGGAGTCGAGCTGCACTTCTTCGGCACCGTCGAGGGGGAAACCGAGAAGGACGAGTTGGCCTGGCTCCTTGCCTCTCTTAGCTCCCTCACGCATTTGGGCGGGCAGAAGGGCCGCGGTTTGGGTCGCGTGAGGGTAACGGTTGAGTCCCTGGCGATCGCTCAGGAGGACGGGAGCTGGAAGACGGTAGACGTAGGCACCTGGCTACCTGAGGTCTTGCGCGATGCAATGCGTACACGTGCGTCTTGAGCCCGTACAGCCGCTGCTTTTGGGCGGCGGGCTTCCCAGCGAGCAGGAACGTGCGACGCGGCAGTACGTAGCGGGCAGTGTGTGGCGCGGAGCCGTAGCCCGTGGCCTACTCCGGCCTCGGGGTCTGTGGCCATCGCAAAGGGACACATCCGGGATGGGGCTGCCCGAGGACTTGCGGGAACTGTTTCTCGGCCCGGAGGCCGCGCGCTTCGGTTACCTGTACCCTCTGGTCGCCGAGGCGGGGCCGATCCAGCCACGGGATGCCTTTCCTCTTCCTCTGACCGCCCGAACCTGCAAGGCGGTACCTGGTTTCCCATCCGAGGGCGGCCATGGGATAGTGGACGTCCTGGGAGCGGAGTTGCGCCGCTTTGTGGCAGGTGAGCGGGGTGGTGTTCGGTGCCCGCATCGCGATTGCCACGAACCCCTGCAACGCTATCGGAAGATCGCGGCCTACACCGACGCCGAGGATCGGCTGAGCTATCGCACCGTGGGCCTGCCCCTGCGGACGCATGTCCGGGTGGGGTTGAACCGCGCCCTCGAGACCGCCGAAGAAGGCGTGCTTTACTCTTTCACAACGGTGCAGCCGCGGGCGGGAGCTCGGGCCGTGAGCTTTGTCGGCACCCTGCGGATTCACGGGACGCAGTTGCAAACGTTGCGACAGGAGATGGACCGGCATCTCCGCAAGGAAGGGGGGTGCTATTCGGTGCGTCTGGGGTCGGCGCGGGCGAGGGGACATGGCCTCGCGCGCCTGTGCCTGGACCCGTCGCAAACCGCTGCCCTTCCGCCACTCGAGCAGCGGCTGGACGATTTCCAGGAGAAACTGCTCGCCGGAAGAGCCGACGATGGCCTGTTGTACTTCGCAATTACCTTACGCTCGCCGTTGCTGCTTCTGGACAGACAGGGCCAACCTCTTCAGGGCCTCGAAGAGGGGGTGCTTCTGGACTACTTGGGTCCCGAGGCTCAGGAGGTTGAAGTACTCCAAGAGGTCTCCACTTTGGAGTGGACGTTAGTCCAGGGCTGGAATGCGGCGTGGCTTCTGCCGAAGCCGGTGGTGAAGGTTCTGGCCCCCGGCTCGGTGCTGGTATTCCGGGCGCCGAGGCAAGCTCGCAATAGGGTGATTGCCGCTCTGGAGAGGGCCGAGGCGAGAGGATTGGGCGAGCGGCTGGAGGAAGGGATGGGGGAGGTGGTGGCCTGCCATCCCTTCCACGTGGTCTTTGACCTTTCGGACGCCGGAGGAGGTGGCTGATGTCTGTACAACACGATGATCTGGTGCGCCGGGCCGAAAAACTGGCGCTGAGCATTCAGGCTGAGCTGGAGGAAGGCAAGAACCAGCTGACGAAGGCCATCGACGTAGTCCGAGAGAGCCGCAGTCTACGGGTGTTCCTGAACTGGCTTGCCTATCAGGCGGGCCGAGCGGGCGGAAGCGGATTCTGGCAGCAGAAGGCGGGGAATTCAGGTGCGCTCCATACGGCACTGGCTTATGAGGTAGAGCAGATCGAGAAGCAGTACGGCAAAGAGGCTGTGGACGCCGTGCTCTGGTTCCTCGGCTATTTCCGAAGGGCGGTGATCGGTCGGGAGGTGTTGCAGAAGATGAAGCAGGCCATGGCGTCGTGAGCCCTCTTGGGGCCGATCAAAATCGCCTGTCCGAACGGAAGCTGAGGTCGAAACCATTCTCACAAGAACGTGCATTTCTCCGAGGTGCTCTATGGCCATGTGGGACACGTTCTCGAACCAGCTCTTGATCCGCGGGGAGCTTGTGGCCACGACGGCCCTCCGGATTGGCTCGGGGGTGGAAGCGCTGGATCCTGCAGGGGCTGACCTCCCCGTGATCCGTGATAGTCTGGGGCGTCCGTTCATACCCGGATCTTCTCTGCGAGGCGTACTGCGGAGCCACGTCGAGCGGATCGTTCGCTCCCTGGAACCTTCCCCCGGCCAGGGTCAGGGCGCCTGCGATCCCGTGACGGAAAACGCCTGGTGCATCCGCGGGGAGCACATGGAGGAGTTTCGCAAGCAAGAACAGAGCAAAGGGCCAGGGGGCCTCGCCGAACTGGTGTGGAAAAGGTCGTGCCGGGTCTGCCGGGTGTTCGGAAGCCCCTGGCTGGCCTCTCGGGTGCGCATCACGGACCTCTACCCTGTCGAAGGTAATCCGTGGCACATCCAGGTACGCGATGGTGTGGCTATCGACCGCGACAAGGAGACGGTCAGGAACAAGTACGACTTCGAGGTCGTGACGGCGGGAGCCCGCTTCCAGCTCGAAATCGTGGCCGACAACCTGGACGAGGTCGAGCGTGGCCTGCTATGGCTGGTTGTCCGCGAGCTGCGGGACGGACGTCTACGAGTCGGGGGCTTCCGCGGGCGCGGGCTGGGTTCGGTACGGGTCGAGAAGCTGAAGCTCCAGTTCGTCTCCGCAGAGGACCGGGATAAATGGCTGGCCTACCTGGTGAAGGGCGAGATGCAGGATCTCCAACCAGACGTAGCGGACGAGTGGCTCAACGCCCTCATCCACGAGATGACGGGAGGACGGGAATGCACGGCGGTTTCGTGAATGAAATCGTTCTCACGCTCCGCATCATGCCCCGAAGCCCGCTCCTCATCAAGTCAGGGGCGGAAGGCGATCTCCAGATCGATCCCACCTTGCCGGACATGAACTTCGTCCGTACCTACCGCAACGGCAGGTCCGAGGTCTATCTGCCGGGCTCCTCGCTCCGGGGCGTATTGCGCAGCCACGCCGAACGACTGATCCGCTCCGTGGAACCGGAGGTCGGTAACGGCAAGGGGGCATGCGACCCAAACCTTGAAAAGGGGAGCCGAGGCCCCCTTCGACCGGCCTGTTTCCGAGGCGAAAAGGAACTCACCGAAAAAACAGGCCCCGAAGCCTACAATCAGTCCTGCCGAGCCTGCCGAATCTTCGGCAACACCGCCCTGGCCGGGAGGGTCAGAATAGAGGACTTCCATCTGGCCGACCGATCTGAGCCGAGATTAGAAGTGCGCCACGGGGTTGCCATCGACCGGGTCACCGGCTCGGTAGCCCAGGGCCCGTTCGAAATGGAGATTCTGGTGGACGGGGAATTCCGCGGCTCCCTTACGATCCGCAACTTCACCCTGGGCCAGTTCGCCCTCCTCTGCGCCTCTCTCCTGGATATCGGCGATGGGCTCGTGCCGATCGGATTCGGCAAGTCGAAGGGACTGGGCCGTGTGCAGCTTCGTTTCGACGAATTGATGTACAGGACGATCGAGAAGCACGAGGGACAGATCCGAGGCGTCGGCTCTCTGGCCCCCCACCTCGGCAAGGATTACCGCCTGCCGCCCCCCGAACTGGAGGTGGCCTCGTGGCCGCTGGAGGCAAAACCCCTGCGCGGATTCTGGGTGAGCGAGAGCAGCTCCCACGAGACCATCCGCACCATCCTTGAGGGCCTGGTTCCCCTCTGGCTTCGGGAGGTGGGACGATGAGCGAGAGGGGCTACCGGTATCTGCTCGACCCTCGCATCCCCTGCACCGAGTTGCTGGCCCAGCTGAAGGAGGCGGGCCTGTTCCCGTCCGGGGAGAGCTGGTGGTTTGCCTGGAACGCGGTAGAGTTGGTTCTCCCTTCTGTGTGGGACGGACCCACCGACGTGAGGGGCGAGTGGGCCCATTTCCGCCTGTTTTCGCCCAAAGCGGAACTCCGGCTGAGTGTCCGGATGGCATGGCTCAGCGCCAGCCTTCTCACGGAGCAATTTCCGCCTGCCCCCACTTGGTCCTCGCTCTGCGTGGGCGAGCCGGAGGATTTCGAGGTCCGACCATCGCGGAGAGTCCTGCTGGGCAAGAGAATGACCATGGCGGACTCCGAGGTCCGTGGTGAGGTTTGGCTTCCGAGGCCGCTGACGTACGGAATCCCGGACCAGTTGGATAAGGCGATGACGGTGCACGTTCTGGAATATCGTCGGGAAGCGGCCTGGGCGGCGACGCGCTATTGTCGCCTCGAGTTCGTGGCGCCCGGATCGTGGCGCCTTGATTCCGGCACGGGCGATCGTAGCTGAGGCGAGGAAGCGATGAATCGTGCAAGCGAAAAGCCGTACGACTTTGTCCCCTTTTCTACTCGACCACCCCATAGGGAGGGTCCGGGGCCTGGGCACGCCATATGCGAACCGGGGAAGCTAACCGGCGTCCTCCAGTACCGGCTCCGTACCCGCTCGGCTGTTCAGGTTGCGAGCGGCTTGCCCGAACTACTCAACCAGGGCGGCAGGCGAGAGGTACTCTGGCAGGACACCCGTATCCGGAAAGCAGGGAAAACCCACCACATCGTGCCGGGCTCTTCTCTGAAGGGTGCCGTGCGTGGCATCGCCGAGGCCATCTCCAACAGCTGCGTTTCGACCTTCGGCAAGAAGACGCGCGGCCGGATCCCCGCCCACGTCTCTCGTTGCTCGCAGGTCAATGATCTGTGTCCCGCCTGTCGGCTTTTCGGGATGACCGGCGGCAAGCGCAGCAGTCTCCAGGGCCGAGTGGCCTTTGACGATGCCGTATTGGATTCGCAAGGGGGCAAGCTTGTGATCGTTTCGACCCCGATCCTGTGGGAGCCCGCCCGCAGGGGCCTTACGGCCATCTATCTCCAGCGCGGCCAGGCCAAGGGGCGCAAGTTCTATTTCCACGCCCAGAGGGCGAAGGGCGATGACCGGCGCGTAGCCATAGCGGCGGGATCAGTCTTATCGGGCGGTCTCAGGTTCTGGAATCTGGATCCCGCAGAACTGGGTCTGGTCCTTGCCGCGCTCGGATTGGCAAGACGCTATCGCTTCCCGATCAAAGTCGGAGGGGGCAAGCCCATTGGCATGGGCTCCGTCGAGGTTGAACCTGTAGAACTGCACCTTTTCGGGAGCGTGGCTTCTGCCGGCCGACTGGGTGCGCAGGTCGAGGTGGTGCAGGGTGAGGAGCTCCTTCGGCGCATCGACCTGCTAACCGAGCAGGCCATAAGGAGCCGTCTGGTCGACCAAGGGGCTCTGGAGAAGGTCGCGGAGATTCTGGACGGGCGCGGTCTTTCGGAGCGGCAGGCGCCAGACGGCGCGTACTAAGAGATCGGTTGCGGTAGGTGGCAAGAGCGGGTCTCTTCGGGCAGGTGAGGCGAGCGATGGCCAATTGGGAACGAATTCTGGATGCCGCGGAGCAGCTGGCCAGGCAGCTGCGCGGGCGCGACATTGATTATAACGAGGCCAAGAAGGCACTGGACTTCTACCTTGCCAATGGGTGCGATGACCGGGTTATGCAGGACTACCTGAACCTCATGGCCACGCAGCCGCCGGCCCGGAGTAAGCAGACGCGCCGTTACTACCAGGCACTGCGAGACGTGTGGTCCCAATGGCAACCTGGCCTACAGGGGATCGATAAGGCGCGCGCAGCCGGGTGGGCTCTGCGGATGGCCACCGAAAAAAGAGGAGGGTGAGGCGTTGCACGGGGGCGTTGACCGCGCCCTACCCATCGAGATCTTTGGCCCGCGCGCCCTCGTCGAGTGGCTGGTTGAAACGGGTCAGGGGCTATCGGACGAGACGCGAGCGGCCCTGCGTCTCTTGGCCGAGGATTGTGGTGCCGGGGAAGGGGCCCAAACGCACGAGAAGCTGCTGGATTCTCTCATTTACCACTGCCAACGCGACTTGTTGCTCCTGGCCCTCTCGCCCAACGACTTCGCATCCTTTATTGAGCATTGCCTTGCCGACGCTGGGCTGGGGCGGCGGGTCCTCGGGCTCGATGACCTGGACATTTCGGCTCACGCCCTTCGCCTCAAGCTGCTAAAATACTATCGCTGGCTCCAGGCCCCCGTAAGTGGTCCCCGGAGCCTCTTGCGGAGCGCGCACAAGGAGTTTGTGCAGGCCGACGAGCTGTTAAGAAGAACCTCCCCTGTCGCCCGGACGGCCGCCGCCGAAGCGGACCTGGTGGCCGTGCATGGCCATCTGGACCGCGGCCTGCAACTGGCCGAGGCTGTACTCGATGAGCTGATGGTATTGAGCACCGCGCTCCTGCAAGCAGTGTCCCGGCACTCTCCTCCACGACTTGAGAAAGAGTGGGCACGCTACGGCATGCTGGAAAAGATGCTCGCGCTCGGTTGGCCAGAGGAGGAAGCAAAGACGGCCCCAACAGGGCGAAGGTCCATGAGCTTTCTCAACCCTCTTCTGGAGATGGCCGCGGATGAGCTTTCCAAGACTTCCATGGCTGCTTCCAGGGCAGTAAGGAAGCTCGTGCGAGGCTTGAGGGTCGCCGTCGATGCCGATGGCCAGGTTAACCCTGCACGCAGCGGAGAGATTTTCCGGGGTTTCGATGCAGTTCGTGAGGCGCGAAACAAATCGCGGCACACTCATCACTGGGCCGCTTCGGAGGAACGGGTGCCTAAGGAGTACGGCGAGGCGATTCGCGACGCAGTCAAGTCCCTGGAGGATCTCACTAACTTGGATCATTGGCCTCTCGCCGTCCAAGTCGTACAGGTATGTGTTGGCGCCGAAGGGCAATACATCGTTAGGGTGCTGACGGAGGACCGGGAACGGCTGGACTTTCTATACCCGACAGCAGGATTCTTGTCTTCTCTGGTGCGCACGCCAGGGACCGAAAACAGTCAAGAGGCGCGTGGCGAGGTGGAGCGTTTGGCCGGAGGGTACTTTTTCGCGTTGCCAGATCCCAGACGGACCCCTGATCAGGGTCCGCTCGGCCCATTGCTCCTGGCAATCCCTAAGAAGCCCCTATGCGAGGACATTCCTCTCAGGCGGGTGCAGCGCGTTGACCTGGAGGTGGAGCCGGACGAACGGCCCTTCGTGCCAGCGTGAGGGCGGGATGGGAAGCTGGTTCCGGGTCATGGTTCCTCTGCTCGGCGACAGCGGCGCGGGCCTGAAGCGTAACGTGCGGTTTTGAGGCGCGGGGCAAGCTCGCAACCGGGGGAGGCTCAGTTTGACGGGTACTGAGAGCTCGTATTCGAGCTCCTCGATCGCGCCCAGCTCCGTGTAGTCTGGAGGGAGATCCCACCGAAAAGGGGTAAGAGCCTTCCGACAATGCCAGTGCGGCGGCTGTGCCCCAACTTCAAGTCTTGAAGAACAGCCCAATAAAGGAAAAACTCCGAAACGGTCTCCGGAACAGGAGTTCCTCGTTCCAGTTCACGCGAATTCCTGCGGCCCTTTGACTCGTGCCCGAAATGCGTGGCGGAGCCTTGCGACGCGGGCGATGGTCGCCAAGAGATTCCCTCGCCGGTCCTCCCGGAGAGGCCGCGCTCTGCCCCTGTGCGTGCACAGGGACCGTGGACCATTGTCAGCGTAACTTCTCTCGGCGGCATCATCTCTCTCCCCGTACCAGCGACGGTACTCCGCCCCCAAATGTGCGCTGGAAGCCCTCACGGCAGCGCTGCGGGTGGAAGCGCGGCCTTTCGGGCTTCGGGTTGTGTCCGTGCAACTCGGGGGGCACGAGAACCAGCTTTAGGGGGCATCGCATCCGGGTCGGGGCCTCGCTCGACTCGCCCTAACCGCCGTATGTCGATCGGGTGCACCGAGTGGAGACGGACGAACGCGGCGGCCGCTGGCCCGAATCAGTGGCCCCGGTTGTCAAGCGGGTCCTGCGGGACCGCAATTCCAAGCTGCGGTACCGTAGGGGCCCACCTTGTCGGGGGCCGGCGGCGGCTCTGAAAGGGCCGGTACCGGCGAGTACAGTCGAGCGGAGCCTTCGTCAAGATCGCGCGCTGCAGGGACGGGGGTGAAGGATCGGGTCTGGGCGCCGTTCCAATTCCCCCGCCTTCTCTTCTGACCCAGGAGAGACCAAGGGTACACGCCCGTGGCCTCAGGCCGCCGGGCGAGGGACTCCCTCTGCCTCAAGCTCCAAAGGCGCCTCCCCCTTGAAGTGACCTGCTCTTGCCAGGCGAGTTTAGAGGGCGCCCGTCCAGGGAGGCACGGGCGGGGTGCGCGGATCGACGACCCCCACGCGGCTCGAGTCGGCGGGCGGGGCAGGGGCAGACAGGATCGCGCGAGGTCCTTGACCCAGCGGGGGTATCCGCGCAGGTCTCTGCGGAGACAAAGCAGAGGACTGAGAGCCGATGTTCCCCCGTGGCAACGCGGTTCATCGAGGTACTGGGGGTGAACGGCCGTGGAGCCGCCGCGTCCGCGACAGAGATTGCTGGCCAGCCAGGGGACCGATGAATTTGCTGCGGAAACCAGAAGGAGTCGCTTAAATTAGCGCAGGCGGACGGGGACGAAGGCGCGCTCCGATCGCAGGGCGAGGAGTCCCGCAGCCTAAGGCGCGGTGGAACGTGGCTTGGGCGATCGGCATGAGGCCTTGAACACCTAACCCAGGCCCTGTACAAGGGCAGGGAGTGGCCTGGTATGGTCGGCCGAGTCGCCTTGAGGCCCGAGCCCCTTTGCAAGGGGTTGTCTGGGTCGGGAGGGCAGTTTGCACGCGTGAGGATTGCAAATCGGCAAGGCGACTATCCTCCCTTTGGGCTGCGCTGCGCGGCCACGTCGCGATCCGTTTCCCTGGGACCCACAGTTCAGAGGAAGGCGCTTGTCGGTGATCCCGGGGGTGATCGCAACCGGCAGCGGGTAGAGTATGTGTGCTTCTAACCTGGGGTAAAGATCCTGGAAAGGGGACGACCGCTTTTCCCTTCGACGTCCGTCGGGGAGGAGGCTGGTCAGACTTAAACGGAGCCGGTCGAATGCCTCATTATGCCGATCGGCGTTGGTCGCTACGGGGAGGAGACTATGCTCAGGGCAAGCTCATGGGTTGAGGGACAGAGCGGTCCTATTCGGGTCGACTGGATGCTGATGTGCTTCCTGATCGCCAATCTGGTCTTCAATGTGGCCGCCAACGTGAGCTTCAAGCTGTCGGCGTTGGGGCCGGATTGGCGGGCTTTTCTGAAGTGGCAGGTCGTAGGCAACTTGTGTGGGTTCGCGACGGTCTTGAGCTTTACGGCCATGCTCCGAAGTCTGCCTCTGAGCGTCGCGTACCCGGTCACAACCGGTCTTGCGGTGATCGGCGTGCAGCTGGTGGCTGCTGGGCTGGTCTTCCAGGAGGCCATCCCGGCCCGCCGCTGGTACGGAAGTGTCCTGGTGATCATGGGCATTCTGATGATCGGCGGATGATAGGTCCGTTGCAGGGGGGCGGGGCCGCCGATTGGCAGCGGCCGCTCCTGAAAGGCAACTGCCAGCTACCCGCTTGACGGGCTCAAGCACGCGGACGCCGCTGCCGTCAGGCTGGAGGCGAGGTGACGAGGAGGGAGCGTGTGCACTCCATTGTGCGTCGGCTTGTGCTGTTCTTAGACTCGCTTATCCGAAGGGCGACAGGTCTGTCGGAGCTGTGTCCGGAGAAAGATTGTCTCTTCCGGGTGCGACTTGTGGTTTGGCCTCGCGAGGTGCGTCTTAGGGGAGGACAGATCATCCCCAAGGGGGCGACGGTCCTCGACCTGCATCTTTGGAACGAGCATCTCCCACCTCTTCCGCCCGGCGGTCCTGACCTGGCGTGGGCCGCACGCGGCTGGCGAATGCTGCGTTTCTCGCTCGGCGTCTTAGCGGCCAAAATGGCCGGTGATCCAGAGTATCGTCGCGCACGTGCCGTCGTCGGGGTACTGTCGTTGCCCGTTCTCAATGGGATGGTCGGTGGGGAGCGTCTGCTACGCGGTCTCGGTTTCGAGCTGCTTCCACGTCAGGCTCGACTCGGCCGCTTCGGTGTGTTCTGGGAGAACCTGTACGCTGGGTGGGTCCTGTGGGCGTACAATCCTCGCCGATTCGAGAAGTATCGGGGCCGACTCAAGAGATTGGAAGCATGGGCATTGGTCGAAGATCTGGTGGCTCGATACGGAGGGGCTCGTATCCCTTCGCCCCAAGGCAGACCGGTAGCCAGAAGATCCCGCGATTCGTCCATCGATCGGGGCGGGGCCAATATCTGAGCCGTTGAGATCGGCGGGGCGCCGAAACCGTCCCTGCGGGTTTACGGTCGCCCAGGCGTTCCCCCTGCGGCGGGTTCTAAGTGAAATGCCGGACAACCAGAGGATCTCCAGGCCTCAGCGAAGAGGTGCTCCTCCTGCAAAGCTAAGGGGGGCGGTGGGCGCCAATCGGTGCGCAGAGTAACGGTGAGGATCATTGCGTCCCAAAGGTCTGGGTATGGAAGAAGGTGCCTGCAGTGCTATTTCGGCCAGGGGATGTGCCGCTCGTTCCTTCGGGGGTCGGGATGATCGTCAGGCCGAGCTCCGACGCGTCTCCGCGGGCACGGTTCAGGGTCGGTGCTCGCCTTGGGAGGCCCTTCCGTCGTCTGGCCCTTAGTAAGCTTGGCGAAGGGTCCCTGTAGGCGGGGATGCGCGCTGCGGGGGATCCACTGCTCACACTCTGGTCGCTCCCTGGCATAGCCAAGAGGCGCGGGATGCCGCTTGGTTCCTGCGTTCGGGTCAATTTTCTCTCCGCGGAGGGGAGAAAAGCGTGCAGGGCCTGACTCCCGTTCTCCAACTCCCGCGGAGCTTTCGTGCGTCGCGAGCCTTCGCGTTCCGTTGCGCGGAGCGTCTGCGCGTTGGTCTCTCCCTTCCCCGTGGCCAGAGCGCAGGGGTTGGCCGCATGGTCGCCCAGTCCCCTAAGCCAGGACCTGCACGTCGATTCCTACTTTGCGTGCCGCGTACTGCATTTCTTTGCGGTAGTCTCCGTAGGCCAGCATGCAGTGGAAACCGCGCAGGCTGTGCAGGACCTCTTGCGTGTCGGCGTGGAGGCTGACTTCGACCTGCGCCCGGCAGGTGTCGAGCCACGGCGTGTCCAGGATGCTTCCGGTGGCGACCAGCCAGTGGCGGGCCTCGAAATCCGGCTTCACGATCGTCATCTCCTGGCCGCGGCGAAAGAGGACGTGCGTGGCGGCACCGTGGTCGGACTCGTAATGGGTGACCAATTCCACAGGCTCCAGGTAATAGCCGTCCATGCGCCGTGGAGCGGTGCAATGGGCGAAGAGCATTTTGCCCGCGGCGGGCAACGTAGGGTTGCAGAAGTAGGTCGGCTTGCCGGAGATGAAGTGAAGAAGCATGCCGGCGGGAATGACCACGAAATCGCCCTCACAGTAGGCCATGAAGCCGTCGTCGTTGAGGAGGGTGAGGGTTAGACAAGGCATGATCCCAGCGTAGCTGTTCATACAGTCGCGGGTGGTGACGGCCCAGGCCCCGTTCTGATCCATCAGCTGTTTGAACAGGTTCTTCAGCAGGAAGCATTCGGCTACCGCTTCTCGGGTTACCCGAAGAGTGACGCTTTCGCCTGAGATGTACGCATCCGCTTCTTTCCCGCAGCGGGCGAGGAAGGTTCGGTCCTTGCGCGCCGCGCGGATCAGCTCCTCCATCTCTGGGATGGGGACGGTGATCATTTGCAGTTGAAAGCGCTCCCGGGCGCGCTGCGGGGCCTCAGGCGTTTCCCAGCCTCCGGGGCCGCCGACGCACACGATGCGGCTTCCCAGCACGTTCTTGAGTCCGAACAGGGCCCGCAGTCGCCACAGGAGCTCGTCCTGATCGTCCACGACCACATCTTCCAGGCTCACCTTGGGATGCTGGACCCGATCGGTATGGGCGCGTAGGAACCGCGAGTCCGCGATCTCGTGCCACAAGTAGTAAGGCCCCGACTTGTACCGGACGAAGACGATGGCCCATCTTCCCGTCTCGCACGCCGCATTCAATTCTGGGATCCAGCCCCCAGCCGCGTACACGAGGGTGACATCGGCTGCGCTCGCCACCAGACGCTGAACCTGTTCTACCGAGGACATCCTAACCACGGGCTGGATAGCCATGCGAAAGTCAGCGCGCTGTGCCAAAGCCTCGAGCTCAGCGCGGATTCGGGTGGCCTCCTCTTCGGCGGCCTCCTCCGACTGGATGCTGCCCCAACTCCGCCAGCTCCTCCCTTCAACTCGACGGGGAACGCTGTAGACGAGGATAGGCTGCACCGTAAGAGGCTGTGCCCCACGCCGCATGTCGATGGGCCCCTCCTGCCCCGCGTTGCCCCGGCGCTGCCCCAGGCGAACCAAGGGCGAACCAGCCGCCACCGCCGCCATTACGCCGCTCTTCAGCAATTCCCTCCTCGACAGTCCACCGCGATGATATTCCTCCTGCCCTCCCCTACGCGCTGACATGGTCTTTCCTCCCCTGTTGGCGTACAGCTGCGCTTCTCCCGCGCCCCGAAGTGCGGGCGCGGAGCCCGAAGCTTCCCATTGCCAATCGAAGGGCCTCTGGCGCCGGTTTCGGACCCTATCGGAGCCAACCTACATCACTTCTCCTTTCCGATCAAGCCTCCAATGTACCCGATCCAATGGAGCGCCAGAAACCCCAGGGAACCGAGTCCGAACCTCGCGGAGGTGACAAGGAATTCCCGAGAGGCCTCGCCTTCTTGGCGATCCGTCGCAAGGGCACGAAGGGGGGTAGCCGAGCGTGGGAACGGCCGGGGATTGCACCTGAGCCGAAAGCGCGGTTGACACCGAGGCCTCCGACGATTGTCGGGCTCGAAGCGACTCTCCGCACGGGGATAGGGCACAG
Source organism: candidate division KSB1 bacterium (assembly GCA_034506315.1). Classification (GTDB taxonomy): domain Bacteria; phylum Zhuqueibacterota; class Zhuqueibacteria; order Oleimicrobiales; family Geothermoviventaceae; genus Zestofontihabitans. Next base: position 16,176 of record JAPDPT010000032.1, read on the forward strand.
GCGGTGACTTACACCTTTTCAGGATCCCCGGGAGTTGGGAGCTTCGTGGACGGGAATGCTCGCGGCAGTCCGGATCGGACCGCAGGGTGTAGCATCGACTGTAGGGTCGTGCACGCTCTCGCGAATGCGAGCCCTTCGGCCCCTACCCGACGCGTTGGGTCCGAGTAACGAGCTTCCCTACCATTAGGAAGATGGGCACAGCGGCAATCTGGAAAACGGCGGAGACGAGAGCTAAACTCTGAAGGGAAACTCCGTACAGCGCCCCTAATAGGACGCTTCCCAGGAACCAGGAAATGCCGTAGCCGGTGTTGAACAGGCCGTACGCTGTGCCGCGGCGGGTGCTGGGGACCATGTCGGCTACCGCTGCCCGGACGATCGATTCCTGAGCGCCCATGCCAATTCCCCACAACGCGACTCCGGCGATGACCATGGGCAGGTTGCCGAGGAAGACAAGAGGCGCGAAGAGCGCGGAAACGATGGATACCCCGGCCAAGATCTTCAACCCCGCTCGGTCGAACCACCGGCCGAAGAGGACGGCAGCCACGGCGTCCACACCCATAGCCATCGCGTAGAGAACGGGAATCCAGCCGTCCCCTACCAGTGAGGTGCGTTTGCAGTGGTAGGCGATCAATGGGAAATCGGCGTAGCCGGCTGCCACCAGGCAGACGGCAGCCAGATACACCCAAAAGGCGCGAGGGAAGCCTTTGGTCTGGAGGACCAGGGCGGTGGGTTCGAGGTCCTGGGGGCGTGGGTAGAGGAAGCGCGCAGTGCCAAGCGCGAGCAACGCCAGCAGGGCGGGGAGGAGGAGGACGCCGAAGGCCAACGGGTAACTCGATCTGCTGAACAACACGGCTGCTACAATCGCCGGCCCCAACAGGGCGCCAATCTGATCCATGGCTTCGTGCAGTCCAAAGCCCCAGCCCCGGCCTACTTGCTTGGTGGCGTAGGAGAGCATGGCGTCGCGGGCGGGGGTGCGGATGGCCTTGCCCAGGCGCTCGGCAACGATGAGCAGCGCGGCCACTTCCCACCGTCCGGCCAGGGCGAGGAGAGGGACAGCCAGGACGTTGATGGCGTATCCCAGGAGCGTCAGGGTCCAGTACCTCCCCGTACGATCGCTCAGGTAGCCGAAGGCGAGGCGGAGCCCGTAGCCGATCAGTTCCCCGAGGCCAGAGACCGTGGCTACCACCGCAGCGCTGGCACCGAGGATGGCCATATAGGGGCCGGTGATCCCTCGGGCTCCCTCGTAGGTCGCATCGGCCAGCAGGCTGACGATGCCGAGGATGAGGATAAAGCGCAGAGCCTTGCGGTTCGCGAAGTGACTCACGTTCGGCTGTCCCTCTCCGCCAACTGGCGTGGAGATTACATCAGTGGCGCAAAGACCAGAGACACGATGGCCATCAGCTTGATCAGGATATTCATCGCAGGACCGGTTGTGTCCTTGAAGGGGTCGCCCACTGTATCGCCCACGACGGCAGCAGCGTGGGTAGGTGTTCCCTTGCCGCCGAGATTCCCTTCCTCGATCCATTTCTTGGCGTTATCCCAGGTGGCGCCTCCATTGGCCATCATGATCCCCAGAAGGACACCACAGCTGAGGGCTCCAGGCAGGAAACCACCCAGAGCCTCCGGACCCAGCCCAAAGCCGATGGCGAGGGGGGCGGCTACCGCCAGGAGGCCGGGCACGATCATCTCCTTGAGGGCGGCCTTGGTAACGATGTCAATGCAGGAGGCAGTATCCGGCTTCGCATGGCCTTCCCGCAGGCCAGGGATTTCCCGGAACTGGCGCCGAATCTCCTCCACCATGTGCTTGGCAGCACGGCCAACGGCGCTCAACGTGAGGGCCGCGATGATGAAGGGGACGAGGGCGCCGAGGAGCAGGCCCATCACCGTGCGTACGTTGGTGAGATCAATCCCCGTAAGGTGAGCCGTATGCTGGTAGGCGGAGAATAGCCCCAGGGCCGTGAGGGCGGCAGAGCCGATGGCGAATCCCTTCCCGATGGCCGCGGTGGTATTGCCGAGGGCGTCCAGACGGTCGGTGATGCGCCGAATCTCATGGCCTAAGCCGGACATCTCGGCGATCCCACCGGCGTTGTCGGCGATGGGCCCATAGGAGTCGGTGGACATCACAATCCCGATGGTGGAGAGCATCCCCACGGCGGCGATGGCGATCCCGTAGAGGCCACCGAAGTGGTAGGCCAAGGCCATGCAGGCGACGATGGTCACCATCGGCAAAACGGTGCTGGCAAAGCCCATCGCCAATCCCGTAATGATGGTGGGAGCGGCACCGGACTGGCTGCTGTAGGCCACGGTGCGAATGGGCGGACCGCTTGTGAAATACTCGCTTTCCAGGCCAATGAGGACACCAGTAAGCAGGCCGGCTACCACCACGTAGAACAGGCTTAGGTCCGGCATCAACCAGCGCACCAGGCCGTAGGCGAAGACGAGGAAGAAGAAGCCGCTGACGTAGGTCGCGTACCGCAGAGCGGCCTGGGGATTCAGCCTCTTGAGCACGCCGATCGAGAAGATACCGAAGTGGGAAGCGATCAGACCCGCTGCAATGAGGGCCAGGGGCAAGAACACCCAGGCGGCGGGATCGGGCTTGGTGGCACCGATCGCCATGGTAGCCACTACCGAGCCCACGTAAGATTCGAACAGATCCGCTCCCATCCCGGCTGTGTCGCCGACGTTGTCGCCCACGTTGTCGGCGATAACCCCGGGATTCCGCGGGTCGTCCTCAGGGATATTCTCCTCGACCTTACCCACAAGGTCGGCTCCCACATCGGCGCTCTTGGTGTAAATCCCGCCTCCCACACGGGCGAAGAGGGCGACCGAGGAAGCGCCCATGGCGAATCCGTTGATGATGAGGGGATCCCTTGTCTGCCAGTAGACGAGGCCGAGGCCGAGGACGCCGAGGGAGGCCACCGCGATGCCCATTACCGAGCCGCCGCGGAATGCGACGTCCAGAGCGGCCGGGGTGCCGCCCGTGCGAGCTGCTTGTGTCGCGCGCACGCTCGCGCGAGTGGCCGCCTCCATGCCCAGGTAGCCCGCGGTGAGGGAGCAAAACGCGCCCACCAGATATGCAATGGCTGTACCCGGCGAGAGAACAACCCCGAGAATTATGGCCACTGTGATCGCGAAGATAAAGATGATGCTGTACTCGCGACGCAGAAACACCATCGCGCCCAGATGGATCTGGTCGGCGATCTCCTGCATTCGCTCGGAGCCGGGATCCTGTTTGCGGACCCAGATGTAGGTGCCGATGGCAAAACCGAGGCCCAAGAGTCCCAGCAGTGGGATAAGAAGATCGGGTACCATTGCTACACCTCCTCCGTGCTTCGAGTTGCTCTGCGCCCGATGCACACAAGAAAAACTCCTACCCTCCGGGAGAGCGCGGAGAGGATAGGAGTCACTGGTCCCGCTTCAAGTTGAGCGTGAGTAGCCCCTCCCCTCCGAATTGCGCGAATTATACTTCCTATCCCCCACAAATGCAAGGAATTTGTACGTCCCGGCCCCCTCTCCAAGGGGCCAGTTCTCTAAGTCGGATGCGCTAGGAAGTCCGCGCTAACCCAAGTTGGTTCTTCTTGTCTGCAGGCTAAGCCCCGCTGTCCTCGTCAGGATCAAAGGCCCGGGGATTGATCTGTGAGGCCGCACGGCGGACCTGGCCCGCCGCCGCGAGGGTAGCCGTTAGGAAAAGGCTTGCGCCCTGTGGACATGTTTGATAGATTGCAAACGGCCCCTGTACGGGAGCTAGCAGTTTGCCATAGGGAGCGCCGGGCGAGGGGGTCCCTGACGAACTACGTAGCAGTTTCCGGGATGGGGGCGTCGGGCGCGCAAACGAGCAGACGGGATCATCTCGGGGGACCAATGCCTTAGCCTAAGCCTCGAACCCGACAGCTGGCACGTGAAAGGAGGTGAGATAGGGAGCGGGATGTGCGGCCTGTCCCTTAGTGCGTGCCTACTCAGCGCATTGGAGGAGGACGGATCATTGCGGCCACAGAGCGCAGCAGTGTGAGGGAAGCCAGACGGCAGACGTCCAAGCAGAAGAGGAGGAGTGAGATGAAAAAGCACACGATTTGGGTGGCTGGGATAGTTTTGCTAAGCCTGGCAATCGTCAGCGGCGCGTGGGCCCAGCAGCGACTTCTGTCTTTTCTACCCTACGCCGGCCTGGGAAAGGCGACCGGGGAAGGAAGTGAGTACTGGAAGATGGGCTTTACAATAGGGGGAGGCGTCCTTTATCCCATCGCGCCGAACATCCAAATCGGGGGGCGTGTAGGTTTTGTCCGCTTCTCGCCCAACGAGGACAAACTCACCGAGGACATCAGGGACGAACTTGGCATTCCTTCGGGTGAGCTCGACATCGACCTTTCGGGCAGCTTTTTCCGGAGCCTGGAGTTCATGGGTCTGGTCCGCGTGTCTTCTGTTCCCGCGCAAAGCGGCGGGCCGTCGTTCTTCGGACAGGCGGGCTTCGGGTACTGTTCTCTCGCCGCGAAGACCAAGACGAAGGTCACCTACCAGGGACTTACGTTCACCGAGGAGGCCGAAGACAGCGAAGGGCAGCCAGGGATTTCTCTGGGCGCCGGCATCCGGTTCGGAAAAGGCGTGGCGGTGGAGATCATGCCCGCATACACCGTCATCTTTACGGAGGACGAGTCCACCAAGTACTTCACCGTTACGGTGGGCGCGATCTTCTGAAAGCCTCGAAGCCGCGCTCCCGGATGCGAGTCTGGGGCGTCTCCCTGCACTAAGCCCTAAGAGGCGTGGGGGAAGCAACGAAAAGCAACCGGGATCGGATGGGCCCCGCCGCCGGACTGGGCGGTGGGGCTCTCTGGTTTTCGGGCTCCCCGAAAAGGAACTTGGGGTTGCCGACGATGGGTTCAGACCGGATGGGAGGGATTCTGCGTCACGTCGCTGTGGCCGGGCACCGGGACGGGGTGGAGCGTGCCATGCACGACGCATTCCCGAGGTACCCTCTATTGCCCTCGCGCCGATCGGATTTGTCTTCCCCACATTTCCTGGACCGAAGGGGACAGGGCTGTTAAGCTCGGGCTGATTAGGAAAGTTTTGCGCCCGGGGAGGGAGACGTCCTGCCGTTCACAACTGGAGTGGGCGGCCCGTTTTGCCCTTGATTTTTTCGGCGCCCGGTGTATTTTTGTAGATGTCGCAAGCGGGCGTAGCTCAGTAGGTAGAGCCCCGGCTTCCCAAGCCGGTTGTCGCGGGTTCGAGTCCCGTCGCCCGCTCTTTTTATGCCCACGATTGGCGCATTCTCCGTATGGCAAAGGGGAGGAAATGGCACGGAGCAAGAGCAAGCAGAAACGGCGTCGCCTCAAGATTCGACTGCGCTGGAAGAGAAGGAGAGAACGGAAGAAAGCCTTGGCGCAGCAGCAAGCCCAGCGTTGAGTTTCGCCGAGGGGGCAAGTACGCTTTGGCTCCGCCCCGGGGGTGAGCGAGCGGGTTCACGTTCCTTCTGAATCTGCTTCCGAGTGCAAATGCAGAGCATACCCACGCACCGGAGGGTATTCCCATCAGCGGAGGAGGTCGATGCGGCGGTACTTGCCCCACCTTCTGCGCGTGCAGATGGCGTCCGTTCTTCTGATTGGGCTTGCGTGCCATCGCCCCCAGTCCTACCCGTTCCGCAATCCGTCCCTTCCTCTCGATCGGCGCCTCGATGACCTCCTTTCGCGTCTGACCCTGGAAGAAAAGATCTCTCAGATGGTCAACGACGCTCCCCCGATCAAACGGCTGGGCATTCCCGAATACGACTGGTGGAATGAGTGCCTGCACGGCGTGGCGCGGGCCGGGGTAGCGACCGTCTTCCCGCAGGCTATAGGCCTGGCCGCCACATGGGACCGCCCGCTCCTGCACCGCCTGGCGGAAGTGATCTCCGATGAAGCCCGCGCCAAACACCATGAGTTCCTCCGCCACGGCTCCAGGGAGCGGTACCAGGGCCTTACCTTCTGGTCCCCGAACATCAACATTTTCCGCGACCCCCGCTGGGGGCGGGGGATGGAGACCTATGGTGAAGATCCCTACCTTACCGGTACCCTGGCGGTGGAGTTCGTGCGCGGACTTCAGGGGGACGACCCCAGATACCTCAAAGTCGTGGCCACGCCCAAGCATTTCGCTGTGCACTCCGGACCAGAGCCGGAGCGCCACCGCTTCGATGCGGTCGTCGATGAGCGCGACCTCTGGGACACCTACCTGCCGGCGTTTGAGATGGCCGTGCGCGAGGGCGGGGCCCAGTCCGTCATGTGCGCCTACAACCGTCTCCGCGGTGATCCTTGCTGTGCCAATCGCTTCCTGTTGACCGACGTGCTCCGGGGGCGCTGGGGATTTTCAGGCTATGTAGTCACGGATTGCGGGGCGATCTACGACATCTGGAAATTCCACCAGGTTTGCTCCACAAGGGTGGAGGCCTCGGCGCTTGCCCTCCAGGCCGGGACGGACCTCAATTGCGGCGACCACTTCCGGTATCTGGGCGAGGCGGTGAGGCGTGGTCTCGTCACGGAGGCGCAGATCGACAGCGCCGTGCGGCGTCTCTTCCGGGCTCGCTTCCTCCTCGGGATGTTCGATCCTCCGGAAGGTGTGCCGTACGCCGGGATTCCTTTCTCTGTGAACAACCGTGCGGAGCACGCCGAGCTCGCTTTGGAGGCGGCGCGCGAATCCATTGTGCTGCTCAAGAACGACGGTCTGCTCCCCCTGCGCGGGGTGTATCGAAGAGTCGCTTTAATCGGGCCGAACGGAGATCATGAACTTTCCCTGTTAGGCAATTACACGGGTGTGCCCTCCGATCCGTGGACGCTCTGGCGGGCCCTGAGGACGCGCCTTTCTGGTACAGCGGAGGTCCGATTTGCCCTGGGCTGCGACTTCGCCGAAGGTATCCCGTCGCTGGAGCCCATCCCGCCGGAAGCGCTGCGGACTGCCCACGGCGCCCCCTCCGAGCCAGGACTGACGGCGGAATATTTCCCGAACCTCGAACGAAAGGGCAGGCCGGCTGTGCGGCGAGTGGACCGCCAGGTCGATTTCAACTGGTTTGGAAACCCTCCTGCGGAGCCGCTGCGGCAAAGGGCCTTCAGTGCTCGATGGACAGGCTACCTGGTCCCGCCGGACTCTGGCCTGTACCACCTGGGGGGCTACGGAATGTTCTCCTTCACGATCTACCTGGAGGACACGGCCCTTGTGGTCCACAAAGGCTATCACTCGCCTGCTTTGCGCAGTGCTCCGGTTCACCTCGAGGCAGGAAGACCGTATCGAATCAAGGTGGAGTACACCGGGCTTAAACCCGAGTCTCAGGGTCGTCCCTCGTTCTCGCTTCTTTGGGCAAGGCCGGCGCGGGTTCGGGAGGCGGAAGCTCTGGCACTTGCGCGTCAGGCCGACCTGATCATCCTGGCCATGGGCCTTTCCCCCCTGTTGGAGGGCGAGCAGCTCCCGATCGACGTTCCCGGTTTTCGCGGTGGCGACCGCACCGAGTTGGATCTACCGGCGCCTCAGGAAAGGCTGCTTCGGGAGATCGCCAGCCTCGGCAAGCCGACCGTGCTCGTGCTGTTCAGCGGAAGCCCGCTCGCCATCCATTGGGCGGCCGAAAAGATCCCCGCGATTCTAGAAGCCTGGTACCCTGGGCAGGAAGGGGGTAGGGCCATTGTGGACGTACTGTTCGGCGCGTACAACCCGGGGGGACGGCTTCCCGTCACGTTCTACCGGGCGGCCTCGGACCTACCCCCCTTCGAGGACTACTCGATGGACAACCGCACGTACCGCTACTTCCGTGGCCCTGTGCTCTTTCCGTTTGGCTACGGACTGAGCTACACGCAGTTCCGCTACCGCGATCTGCGTCTCCCGACGGAGGTAACGGCGGGGCAGAAGGTCCAGGTTTCTGTCCGTGTAGCCAACGCCGGTACGATGGCGGGCGACGAGGTAGTCCAGCTCTACGTGCGCGCAGAAGGCGCCTCGCATCCGGCACCCATCCGGTCCTTGCGTGGCTACAGGCGGGTCCATCTACAGCCCGGTGAGGAAAGGACGCTCACGTTCGAATTGGGTCCACGCGATTTCAGTCTGGTGACGAGGGAGGGGAGGCGGGTCGTTGAGCCGGGAGTCTATGAGATCGCGGTAGGGGGGAAACAGCCCGGCTTTAAGGGTCTCGCCGATGCCTCCACGACCCAGGTGTTGTCGGCGCGGCTCCGCGTCGTCGGAAAGCCGGTCGAGGTCAATTGGGACTGAAGCAACCAGCGCGGTCGAGATTCCATTCCTGTCCCCGGTTAGGAGATCCCCTGTGTCCATGAAACGATTGCTCCGGTTTGCCTGTCGGGGCAGCGATGAATTCGCCGCGGGCTAGAGGAGGAGGGAAGCACGATGCAAGCACAGACGCCTTCCTACCCGTTCATGGATCCGAACCTACCGATTGAGCAGCGGGTGGAGGACCTGCTGTCGCGTCTCACCCTGGAAGAGAAAGTCTCGCAGATGATGCACGATGCCCCTGCGATCGAACGGCTGGGGATTCCCAAGTACAACTGGTGGAACGAATGTCTGCACGGGGTAGCGCGGGCGGGCATCGCCACTGTCTTCCCCCAGGCCATCGGATTGGCGGCCACCTGGGACACAGACCTCATGCTGCGGATTGCCACGGCGATCTCCGATGAGGCGCGGGCCAAGCATCACGAGTTCGCACGACACGGCTGGCGCGACATCTATCAGGGCCTCACCTTCTGGTCGCCGAACATCAATATCTTCCGCGATCCCCGCTGGGGCCGCGGGATGGAAACCTACGGAGAAGATCCTTTTCTGACCGGCTCGATGGCCGTGCAGTTCATCCGTGGGCTGCAGGGAGATCATCCCCGCTACCTGAAGCTTGTGGCGACGGCCAAGCATTTCGCTGTCCACAGCGGACCGGAGCCCGAGCGCCACACCTTCGACGCCCGGGTAAGCGAGCGAGACCTCAGGGACACCTACCTGCCGGCGTTCGAGATGTGCGTTCGGGAGGCAAAGGTTCGCTCCGTCATGTGCGCTTACAATCGCACCCTGGGCGAGGCCTGCTGCGCCAGCCGCCGCCTGATCGAGAAGATCCTGCGGGAGGAATGGGACTTTGACGGATACGTCGTGTCGGACTGCTGGGCCATCACCGACATCTGGAAAACGCACCGGGTCGCCGCCGACGCCTCGGAAGCTTCGGCGATGGCGGTAGCCGTTGGGACCGATCTGGAGTGCGGAAGCGACTATCGTTCCCTCCTCGACGCCGTGGGGCAGGGCAAGATCTCCGAAAGGGAAATTGACACCAGCCTGCGGCGACTGTTGCGTGCCCGTTTTGAACTCGGAATGTTTGATCCACCGGAAAGGGTGCCCTACGCCCAGGTCCCCTTCCACGTAAACGACTGCGCTGAGCACCGGGAGCTGGCGCTGCAGGCGGCCCGTGAGTCCATTGTGCTTCTCAAGAATGACGGGACCTTGCCCCTCCGCAAGGACCTCAAGCGGGTCGCCGTGATCGGCCCCCTCGGCAACGATGAGCCGATTCTGCTCGGGAATTACGAAGGCACTCCCGCCGACCCGTGTACCATTCTGCGCGGGATCCGGGAGAAACTTCCTCACGCGGAAGTCCGCTTCAGCACAGGCTGCGACATCGCCGACGGTATGCCTGCCTTTGAGATTGTCCCCTCGGACGTGCTGCGAACCGGAGGACCGGACTGTCAACCCGGAGTCAAAGCCACCTTCTACGCGAACCGCAATCTTTCCGGAGACCCGATCCACACCGCCTGCTACCCCGCGGTGGACTTCAACTGGTATCTGCAACCTCCCATTCCCCAGCTTTCGGACGGGGTGTTCAGCGCTCGGTTCGAGGGCGTCCTGACACCGATCGTCTCGGGGACCTACAGCGTGGGGGTGTACGGCCACAGGGAAATTCGTTTCGTCTTGGACGGAAAGGAGATCTGCCACTTCGATGCCGATTACCGCCAGCAGCTTGCCTACGGGACCGTCGAGCTTACGGCCGGTCGCCCGTACCCGTTTACCATCGAATACAAGGGGATCCTGCCCCATTCGCAGCACCGTCCCTTCTTGCAGCTGGTGTGGTCGCGGCCGCAGCCGGAGAGGGAAAAAGAGGCCCTGGAGCTTGCCCGCTGGGCCGATGCCGTCATCCTCACCATGGGCCTTTCTCCTCTTCTGGAGGGGGAGGAGATGCCTGTGGATCTGCCCGGGTTCCGGGGCGGCGACCGGACCGACATTGCCCTTCCGCGTCCTCAGGAAGAGCTAATGAAGAAAGTGGCCGCCGCGGGTAAGCCCACGGTGCTGGTCCTCCACAGCGGCAGTGCCGTGGCCATCCAGTGGGCGGCAGAGAATCTACCCGCCATCGTGCAAGCGTGGTACCCAGGCCAGGCCGGTGGGTGGGCTGTGGCCGACGTGCTTTTCGGGGACTACAATCCGGGCGGGAGGCTGCCCGTCACTTTCTACCGCTCCCTGGACGACCTTCCTCCCTTCGAAGACTACCGAATGGAGGGAAGGACGTACCGCTATTTCCGCGGCGAGCCCCTGTTTCCCTTCGGGTACGGGTTGAGCTACACACGCTTCGCGTACAGTAATCTCCGCTTGCCCTCAGAGGCGAAGGCAGGGGAAGAGATTCGGGTTTCGGTCGTGGTGAAGAACGTGGGCGACCGAGCGGGTGACGAGGTTGTGCAGCTGTACATTACGGACCTGGAGGCCTCCGCGCCCGTGCCCATTCGCGCCCTGCGGGGCTTTCGACGAATCTTCCTGGAGCCAGGCCAGTCCACCGAGGTCGAGTTCTTGCTCAGGCCCCGCGACCTCAGTCTGGTGACCGAGGACGGCCGTCGCGTGCTTGAACCCGGCGAGTTCGAGATCAGTGTGGGAGGGAAGCAGCCGGGCTTCCACGGCCTGGCCGACGCGGCAACAACCGAAGTGCTCACCGGAAGGCTTCGCCTCACGGGCGCAACCTTGGAACTGCCGTGAGGAGTCTCGGTAGACGAGTACGCGTAATGGCGAGCTGGACAGGGGAAAGCCAGGACCGAGAGGAAGCCTGGCCGACCCGGTCGGCGGTTGTGACCCAGGGCGTTCGACGAAGGCCCGCGCGTAGAAGGCAGGCCTCCCGTAAGCTGGGGGCTGAGAATCGCGGCTGATAGGGGTCCGGCGGAGACGAGGGGTCTCATTCCTAACCCAGCGGCGAACGAACCCCCTGCCTACGCGCGGAATAGCCTCGGGGACGGACGCAGGGGCCACGGCTCACAGGCCAGGCTTGGAAGCGCGCCGGAGAGGAAGCCCTGCTTTGATAGGTGAACCGGGAGTGACTCCGAGGTGATAAGCCACGTGGAGATGGAACCGCTGTCTGGCGGAGGTGGTTCGGATGGCGATCATCGGGTACCGTGGGGCCCGCTTGAAGTCCGGCTGGACGAGCTCCACGAACTCGTGATCGGGCCCCTCCACCTTTACTTGGAGCGAAGGGGGGACGAGCTGCTCATCGCCTATCAGCACAATGGGGAGGGGGTCGGGAATGGCGAGACCGCTGGGACGGCTGGGCTTCTGTGGCAACGCTTCGTAGTGGGGGAAGCGAAGCTTTCCCTCGCGCCCGCATTGCCCGACCGGTCTGTCGTGATCCAATCAGAGAATCCTTTCTGGCTTCCCGTGGGTGCGAAGGCGGAATTCTTCGTCGAGATTCCGGCGTGGGTGCAGCTGCGCCTTCATTCCGGTACGGAGACGACCTTGGTCGATGTTCCCACGGTTCCCCTCTCCCAGACCTGGTTCGGCACGTTCACGGACGGCGAGCTCTGTTACTGGCTGCGCACCGCGATACGGCGCGAACCGCCGGAGCCGGGAGCAGGCCCTCACTGGATTGTTTGCCCCGTGGATGTGCGAAATGAAGGGGGCGATAAGCTCCTGGTGGACTATTTCTGCCTGCGGGTGCGTGCCCTTTCCCTGTACCTGGGCGGGCAACGCCTCTGGACAGACGTTTTCTCTCTCACCTTTCGGGGCGAGAGATTCGACACCCGCCAGTGGCCCACCGGCCGTCGGGCCAAGCAGGCCAAGAAGGCGCGCTGGCTGAGCGGGCCGCGGGAAGTGATGCGCAAATCGGTGATCGCGCGCACGTTCTCCCAGGGCGGGGATCTGCCAGGGATCGGCATCCGAATCTTGTGAAAGGAGGAGGTGAGGGCGATGGGCTTCTCGTCCAAATTGGCCGGGCAGATTCAGGAGCTGGCCACCCTGCACAATCTGGCCACTCTGATCCGGGTGGCTGTGTGGCTGATCGTGGGGATACCCGCGGTTCTCCTCCTTGCGCGGTACCTACGGGGCTACCTCTCCCGGAGGTACACGGCCCAGCAGGCCATGCTGGGAAGCCGCTTTGTGCTGTACCTTGGCGTGGGCTTCGTCGTCTTCACCGTGCTGACGGAATTGGGCTTCAAACTGACCACCATCCTTGGGGCTGCGGGTATTGTGGGAGTCGCCGTGGGTTTCGCCGCCCAGACGAGCGTCTCCAACATCATCAGCGGGCTGTTCATTGTGGCCGAACGGCCCTTCGAGGTCGGGGACGTCATCACCGTGGGCAATGTGACGGGTGAGGTGCTGAGTATCGACGCCCTGTCCGTGAAATTGCGGACCTTCGACAATCGATTTGTGCGCATACCCAACGAGACGATCCTCAAGACGGAAGTGACCAACGTGACCCGCTTCCCGATCCGCCGTGTGGAGATTACCGTGGGGGTCGCCTACAAGGAAGACATCGGCAAGGTGCGCGATGTGCTGCTGGACATCGTCCATCGAAATCCCCTCTGCCTGAATCATCCGGAGCCGCTGGTTCTCCTCTCCGGTTTCGGGACCTCCTCCGTAGACCTTACGCTGATGGTCTGGGCAACCAAAGGGGACTACCTCCATGTGCGAAACGCGGTGATCGAGGAGATCAAGCGGAGGTTTGACCAGGAGGGGATCGAAATCCCCTTCCCCCACGTTTCCCTGTACGCCGGAGCAGCCACGTCCCCCATCCCCGTCAAGCTGGTCAGTTGAGAAAAGCGGGACCAGAGTTCGGTCCCGCCATTCGGCTTTTCCCCGGGAGCGTCGTCAGGATCGGGTTCTTTCCGGACCTATCCGGGGGGCGAAGTCTTGTCCTCCCGGCCTGGTAGGAACGGGCGCGGCGAGTCCGCAGCCTGGGCGCGTTTCTCGTCTCGAATCCCCTCGGCGCAGGCGGGTCGGGGCGCGAAAGGGCTTGCCCGGGGGCATACAGGCTCCCCAGGGGAGAGGCAACTTCGGCCTCCCCACCCGGTGCCTTCGGCTCGGTGGAGGAGGCTTGCGCGATCGATGGGCTTGCCCTAAATTGAAGCAGGTGTGACCGCGCTGGGCAGAGAGGGCGAGGTGCGCGTGATCCGGAGGGTCCCTTCCAGGCTGAGCAGACAGGCCGCCGGGATCTCCCGAGCGAGAATCGCGAGGGAGCGTTGCTGCGCGTTGCGAGGGGGAGGGACAAATCGTGGCAACCTGGGTACTCCGAGGAGAGAAGTTCCCTCCGGCTACCTGGGCGATAGGTCTGTTTCGCGTGGCCGACTTGCGTGTCACTGGGGGCTCAATCCTGCAGTCGCCTGCCTCTTGCTCCTGCTGCTGACCTCCTTTCGTGCTCAGGCTTCTTCGTCCGCGGTGGATCGCAGGCTCCGGCTCTGGTACGATCGCCCTGCTTGTGCCTGGGAGGAAGCACTGCCCATCGGCAACGGACGATTGGGGGCTATGGTCTTCGGTCAGCCCTGCAGAGAGCGCCTGGCCCTTAACGAGGACACCATGTACGCGGGAGAGCCGGAGCCCGTGGGTAGGGTGCCCATCTACAAGTACGTCGACCAGGTCTTTGACCTGGTGCGGCAGGGGAAGTACGCCATGGCGACGCAGATTGTGGACCAGCACATGCTTGGGCGCAATCACCAGGCCTATCAGCCTGTGGGCGATCTCTGGTTGGAGTTCCCAGACGTGGACAGCGCATCCGTACGCGAGTATAGTCGGGAGCTGGACTTGGACTCGGCCATCGTGCGCCTGCGCTTCCGAACAGGGGATGTGCGGTACGCGCGGGAGTACTTCGCCAGCGCGGTAGATCAGGTGATCGTCGTGCGTCTGTGGACGGATCGCCCTTCCTGTCTGAGCGTGCGCGCGAGCCTGACGACTCCGCACGCCTTCGTCAAGCGGCGCGTGGAGCCGACCGGGGAGATGGTCCTCTCCGCCAAGGCTCCTCTCCACGCATGTACCCGCACCTTAGAGTGGGTTCTTCAGCGGGGCGAGCAGCACAAGTACCCGGAGCTCTTCGACCGGCAAGGCAAGCCCAAGGTCGCCGGCGACATCGTCTACGCGGACAATCCGGCCGGCAAAGGGATGAACTTCGAGGTTCGGCTGCGCGCTCTGGCCTCCGGAGGAAAGATTTTCGCCGAGGACACGTCCCTCATGGTTGCGGGCGCGGATACTGTGACGTTACTGCTGACCATTGGGACAAGCTACAACGGCTTTCGACGTTCTCCGAGCCGGGAAGGAGTCGACCCATCGCGGCGCACGCGGCCGGTACTCCAGAAGGCAGTCCGCAAGCCGTACCATGCCCTGCGGCGAGCCCACGTGGAAGACTACAGGCGTCTCTTTGGCCGCGTGAAGTTGGCTCTTGAGGGCGAAAGGAACGAGGACTTGCCCACCGATCGCCGCCTCGCCGAGTTCGCACATCGGGAAGACGTGGGGCTGATCGAGCTTCTGTTCCAGTACGGGAGGTATCTGCTCCTGTCCAGCAGCCGACCTGGGACCCAGCCGGCCAACCTGCAGGGAATCTGGAACGCTGAGCGCCGTCCCCCCTGGAACAGCGGCTACACCCTGAACATCAATACCGAGATGAACTACTGGCCAGCCGAGGTGACGAACCTGCCGGAGTGCGCCGAACCCCTCTTTCGGCTCATCGAAGAGTGCTGGCAGAACGGGAAGATTACGGCGCGCCGCAGCTATCGGTGTCGGGGCTGGGTAGTCCACCACAATGTGAGCCTCTGGCGGAACACCGATCCGATCGACAACCGGGCGGTGACTTCGTTTTGGCCAATGGGCTCCGGCTGGCTCTGCCTGCACCTCTGGGAGCACTTCGCCTTCGGCGGCGACCGGGAATTCCTGCGACGAGCCTATCCAATCCTTCGCGACGCCGCCCTGTTCTACCTGGACTGGCTGCGGGAGGACGAGCAGGGCTATCTCGTTACCCCCGTTTCGACCTCCCCCGAACTGGCCTTCCGAACCCCAGACGGCCAGGAAGCCGCCGTGAGCATGGCCTCGACCATGGATATGTCCATCATCCGTGAGCTGTTCGAGAAATGTGTGGAGGCTTCCGAACTCCTCGGCGTGGACCGGAAACTGCGTCAGAGGCTTCGCCAGGCCCTCGGTCGCCTCTATCCATTTCGGATCGGGCAATGGGGGCAGCTTCAGGAATGGTACCAGGATTGGGACGATCCGAATGAGCACCATCGGCACGTGTCGCACCTGTTTGGGGTGTTCCCAGGCGACCTCATCACCCCGGAGAAGACTCCCGCCCTGATGGAAGCTGCCCGCCGATCGCTGGTCCTGCGAGGCGACGAAGGTACCGGATGGTCTCTGGCCTGGAAGATCAATCTCTGGGCCAGGTTCCGCGACGGCGAGCACGCCCTTCAAGTCGTGCGCCGGATGATACGCCCGGTCCGCCCTGGCCAGCGGGGCGGAGGTGGCGGTTTTTACCCCAATCTGTTCGACGCCCATCCCCCGTTCCAAATCGACGGCAACTTCGGGTTCACCAGCGGAATCGCGGAGATGCTCCTCCAGAGCCATCAGGGCTTTGTGCACTTTCTTCCTGCGCTGCCCGAGGCGTGGAGCGCTGGAGAGGTTCAGGGGCTACGCGCCCGCGGTGGATTCGAGATCAACCTGCGCTGGGCCGAGGGGCAACTGCAGGTGGCGACCATCCGATCCCTGCTGGGAGGCCCGTGCCGGGTTGTCTATCGAGATAGGGAGTGCGCACTTGAGACGGAGCCGGGAGGCGAGTACCGACTGGACGGGCAGCTACTCCTTCTTGAAACCCAGGGACCGGCCCGGGTTCGTTGAGCTTGCCCTGCACCCGGCCGAGGCGAGCAGGGCGCGAGGGATGAGGGAAGGCAAGGGAATAGGAATTCAGTTTTGGCGAGAGGAGGGACCGTGCGAAGAACAAAGGAATACGCCACGCTGCTCTGGACCGTCCTTGCGGCAACTCACCTGTGGGCGCAGGAGGGGTTCCGTCCCCTCTTCAACGGCAGGGACCTCTCCGGATGGGTGAACGTAAACGGGGCGCCGGAGACCTGGACGGTGCGAGAAGGAATGATCGTCTGCTCGGGCGTGCCCAAGAGTGTGTTGCGCACGGACCGGATGTACCAGAACTTCATCCTGGAACTGGAATGGCGGCATGTTCAGCAGGGAGGAAACGCAGGCCTGTTTCTGTTTGCGGACGGCCTCCCGGCTGTGGGTGGCCCCTATCCGCGCTGCATCGAGGTGCAGATTCGTGACGGCAATCCCGGCGACATCTTCCCTCTTCGGGGAGCAGGAATGTGCCCCTGGTCGCTCCCTCCGGAGGGGAGGGTGCGCTCAGTGCCCAGCGAGAACTTGGTGCGACCGGCGGGACAATGGAACCATTATCGGGTGGAGGCCCGAGACGGCGTGGTCACTTTGGCTGTCAACGGCAAAGTGGTGAACCGAGCCTACCACGTGATTCCGCGCAAAGGATACATCTGCCTCGAGGCAGAGGGTAGCGAGGTGCATTTCCGCAACCTCCGGATTCGGGAGCTACCGGGGGCCGATCCCCCGCCCGAGGTGGTGGCCCGCGACGGCGAGGGCTTTGTATCCCTCTACAATGGTGTGGACCTGAGAGGGTGGCGTGTGGCTCCAGGAAGTGAGGGGCACTGGCGTCCCAAGGACTGGATTCTCGCCTACGACGGCAAGAGCGAGGCGCAGGGCGACGGACGCCACCTCTGGACAGAAGAGGAATTCGGCGATTTCCTCCTGATGGTGGACTGGAGGCTGCCTGGCGAAGTCAGAATGGACTCGGTGCCCGTCATCCTTCCGGATGGGAGTACGCTGAGGGACGCGGCGGGAGGTGAGGTGCGGGTGCCCATAGCCGATGCCGGCGATTCCGGGATCTACCTGCGCGGATCCTCGAAGGCACAGGTGAACATCTGGAACTGGCCGGTGGGCTCGGGTGAGATCTGGGGCTATCGGACGGACCCGGAGATGCCCGCCTGCGTACGGCAGGGGGCCACTCCGATTCAGGCGGCGGACAACGCCATCGGAGAGTGGAATCGTTTCGTGATCACCGTGCGCGGTTCGCGTGTGTGGGTGGAGCTGAACGGCAAGCCTGTGATCTGCGGTGTTGAGCTCCCCGGGCTGCCGGCGCGCGGCCGCATCGGCCTCCAGCACCACGGCGACCCCATCGAGTTTGCCAATCTGTTCATCAAGCGGCTCGACGGTGTGAAGTGACCTCGCCGGAAGGAATCGCTGGTCGGTCCGAAAACTTTAGGCCGGTGGGAGAGGAAGTCGGAGAGTCGATTGTAGCCGCCCGCGGAAGGCGGGGAGCAGCGCCGGGGAAACCGGTGTTCGGAAGAAGGAGAAGGGCATCCGGAGGTGGACGTCGCGTGCGACAGGGGATGCGCTCTGCGCTCCTCACGGGATGGGTGTGCCTTGTCTTTTCTACAGCGGGGGGCATGGCGCAGTCCGCAGCGCGTTTCCGGCCCTACTTGGACCTCGGCCCCTACTTGCCTTCCTCCCGGTACGTCAGGGGAAACTATCGCGAGGTTGCAGGGGGATCGCTTCCTCTGGCGGAAGGATTAGGACCCGTCCCCCTGAGCCTCGGGATCGGCCTTGAGCTACGCAGCTCCGATCGGACGGCCCTGTACGGAGATGTTCAGGGGCATCGGCGGCTCCTTCGGTCACAGGAGAGCACGGTCATGACCGTGCGGCCCATCGTGCTCGGAATGCGGAGGGTGTTCGCCCTTGGTGGAGCCGAACAGGTGCGGTTTCAAGGCCACCTGGGTGCAGGATTGGGCCTTTGTGTTTCGACGTTGGACGCTTCGTACGACCTAACCGGCGCGACAGGCCCCCAGGTCATGGGCGAGCGCAGCTTCCGGCAGTCGTACCTGGGGATGGTGATTCGCTTCGAGGCCGGCGTGCGGTGGTGGATAGCGAAGCATTGGGCGGTCGGCCTGGCCCTCAGCTACGAGCTCGCAGACGGAGGAGCGGCGGAACGGGGTGGGTTGGGCGACGTCGGGGGCTGGTTCGGCGGATTTCGGGTCTTCCACGCGATGCGGTGAGGAGGGCGGGATGTCTCGGCTCGTACTCGCTTCTCTGTTGGCTTTGATGGTGTGCGGGTGTCGGGCCCCTCAATCAGTGGACGTTCAGGGCGACCTGGCTTCGGCCCGGCTGGGACATCCGTACCCGAATCCCTTCGACGAACTCCTGGTCGTACCCCTGGAGGTGTTCGAGACACAGGAGGTGGAGGTGGTTGTCCAGAACCCATCGGGGCTTGCGATCCGCACGCTGGTCAAACAGGTGGCTGACCCAGGCCGGTACATGACCCAGTGGGATGGGCGGAATCGCGCCGGGGAGGAGGTGCGGCCGGGGTTGTACTTTGTCACTTTGCGGACTCCGGAAGGGCTCCAGTCCCGGGCCGTGCGCAAGGAGTAGGAATGCGCGCCGGCGGGAAGCGAGGGGTCCGGCTCACTGGGCATAGTTCGGAGGCAATGAGGAATGGATTGTAGTAGGAGGTGGCCATGAAGCGGGTGTGCGTCCTGTTCGCCTTAGCCGTCACGGGCAACGGCTGCTTGGCTCTGGGAGGACCGATGGCGAGAGACTACCCTCTGCGTCCCGTCCCCTTCACGTCTGTGCACGTGGAGGGAGGATTCTGGCTAGCTCGCTTGGAGGCCAACCGACGGGTTACGCTGCCCCTGGCCCTGCAGAAGTGCGAGGAGACCGGGCGAATCGCCAATTTTCGGCGCGCGGCCCGACTGGAAGAGGGGCCGTTTCAGGGCATCCGTTTCGACGACTCGGACGTGTACAAGGTCTTAGAGGGTGCGGCCTACTGTTTGGCCTTGCAGCCGGACTCAGCCCTCGAGGCTCAGCTCGACAAGATCATCGGCTACATTGCCGCGGCGCAGGAGCCGGATGGCTATTTGTACACTACGAGGACCATCGACCCGCAGCATCCGGCGCCGTACGCGGGCCAGGAGCGCTGGTCCTACCTGGAGCAGAGCCATGAGCTGTACAATGTGGGCCACCTGTACGAGGCGGCCGTAGCCTATTTCCAGGCGACGGGCAAGCGAGCTTTGCTGGACGTGGCGCTGAAAAACGCCGAGCTGATCCTTCGCACCTTCGGTCCCGAAGGTCGCCACGACGTTCCCGGCCATCAGGAAATCGAGATCGGGCTCTGCAAACTCTACCGCCTCACGGGTGACGAGAGGTACCTCCAGATGGCGAAGTTCTTCCTGGACCAGCGGGGCCGGCCGGAAGGCCACAAGCTATATGGCCCCTATAGTCAGGACCACATCCCCGTGGTCGAGCAGAGGGAGGCTGTGGGCCACGCCGTCCGGGCCTGCTACATGTATTCGGCTATGGCCGACGTCGCAGCGCTGGCGGGGGAACCGGCCTACGTAGAGGCGCTGAACTCCCTCTGGCAGGACGTTGTGGGCCGAAAGCTGGCCCTCACCGGAGGTATCGGGGCCCGCGGAGGTTGGGAAGGCTTCGGGGATCCGTACGAGCTGCCGAATAAGGACGCCTATAATGAGACCTGCGCCGCCATCGCCAATGCCCTCTGGAACCATCGGATGTTCCTGCTGCATGGGGAAAGCAAATACGTCGATGTGCTCGAGCGGATCCTCTACAACGGATTCCTGTCCGGGGTGTCCCTGGCAGGAGACCTTTTCTTCTATCCGAACCCGCTGGCTTCGGAGGGAGGGTACGCGCGAAGTCCGTGGTTCGCCTGTGCCTGCTGCCCGACCAATGTGGTGCGGTTTCTCCCGTCGATTCCGGGCTTCATCTACGCAGTGAGCGACTCGGCGCTGTACGTGAATCTCTTTGCGGAGAATCGCGCGGTAATAGAGCTTGCGGGCCAAGAGGTGGAGGTGCGGCAGGCTACGCGCTATCCGTGGGAAGGGGACGTGCTCCTCACCGTGAGTCCCAAGCGGCCCCGAACCTTCGCGCTGAAGGTTCGGGTTCCTGGCTGGGCCCTCGGCAAGCCGGTACCCAGTGACTTGTACCGTTATGTGGACGCCACTCCCTCACGGATTGAGGTGACCGTCAACGGCAAAGCGGTGGACGCGGGTGCGCTGGACAAGGGCTATCTGACCGTGCGGAGGAAGTGGAAGGCAGGGGACCGCGTCCACATCCGTTTTTCGCTTCCCGTGCGGCGCGTGCTCGCTCACCCGAACGTGGAGGCCGACCGGGGCCTTGTGGCCCTCGAGCGCGGTCCGGTCGTCTACTGCCTCGAGGAGGTGGACAATCCGGGCGGGGTCTTCTCCGTGGTGCTTCCAGATACCTCCCAGCTCTCGGCGCATTTTGAGCCCGGACTCCTGGGAGGGGTCGTGGTGATCTCCGGACCGGCGTTCCGGGAAAAGGAAGGCAGACCGGGCGAGTTGGAGCCAATAGTGCTCCAAGCCATCCCCTACTACGCCTGGGCCAATCGAGGCGCAGGTGCGATGACGGTCTGGGTGAAGCGCGGGGTCTAAGGGAGGTGATGTCCATGGCCGGCCAGGCTGAGAAGGGGCAGGGGGTTTCCGTATTTGTCCAGACGGCATTTCCGGAACAGCCCGACCTCGACAACTGGAGGCAAATGACCGAAGAGGAGGCGCAGGTCGCCTACGAGATGACCCTGCGCAATGAGCTCTCGGGCGGCACCCCAGTGGTCCGCGAGTTCGAGGCCCAGTGGCGCCAGTGGGTGGGAACCAGCTACGCGATGACCCTCATGAACGGGAGCTCAGCCCTTTACGCTGCCTACTTCGGGCTGGGCGTGGGCCCGGGGGATGAGGTGATCTGTCCTACGTACACGTGGATCTGCACCATTGCGCCTGCCGTGCTGCTCGGCGCGCGGCCAGTCTTTGTGGAAAGCGACCCACGCACTCTTCAGATCGATCCGGAGGATGTGCGGCGCAAGATCACGGGAAAGACGAGGGCGATCGTCGCCGTGCACCTTTGGGGCAATGTGTGCAACATGGACGCCCTCACGGAGATCAGTCGGGAGACCGGCGTGCCCATAGTGGAAGATTGCTCGCACGCCCACGGGGCCAAGTGGGACGGGAAGATCGTCGGTTCAATTGGCCAGGTCGGGGTTTGGAGCCTGCAGGGGAGCAAAGCCGTGAGCGCCGGCGAGGGGGGTGTCCTGGCCACCAACGACCTGGAGGTCTTCGAGCGCGCCTGCTTGGTGAGCCAAGTCAACCGCATCGGTGGTCTCGACCTGTACACGGAGCGCTACGCCGAGCTCCAGCCCCTCGGACTCGGGATGAAACTGCGCGCCCATCCGCTCGGCATCGGGATTGCCTCTGTTCAGCTGCGGAAGCTGGACGAGCTCAATCGGCGTCGGCGGCAGTACGTGGAAGCGGTCGAAGCAGGCCTTGCAGACATCCCTGGCTTCGAGCCAGTCCGGGTCTACCCGAAGGCAGAGCGAGGCGGGTTCTACGCGTTCCCCGTGCTGTACAAGCCCGAGGAACTCGGAGGCCTCTCACCCGAAACGATGATCAGCCT
>JAPDPT010000033.1:0-6422 GCA_034506315.1 candidate division KSB1 bacterium
CTGGGACGAGGAGGCTCTTGAGAAGCGGAGGTCCTATCTCGAAAAGGTGGTAGAGCTGCTCAAGCTGCGTGCGAGGAAGCTCAGCGATTTCCCGAGAGTTGGGCGCTACTTCTTCTTCGATCCGGAGGGCTTCGAGGCTCAGGGCGTCCGAAAGCATTTCGCAGATCCCGAAGTCGTCTCCCGTCTCGAGAGGCTTGCCGAGGTCCTCGAAGGGTGTGAGCCCTTCGAGGCGGGGAGGGTCGAGGCGTGTCTCCGGTCGCTTGCCGAGGAGTTGGGGATCAAGGCGGCGCAGCTGATTCATCCCGCACGTCTGGCCGTGACCGGGCGAACAGGAGGCCCTGGGCTGTTCGAGCTGTTTGCGGTTCTGGGGCGGGAGGTGGTAGTCCGCAGACTGCGTCGGGCGGCGGAGTTGATCCGGACCCGCCAGGTGCAGGAAGTAGAAGTTGTCGAGTGACACTGGGGAGTCGTCCAGCGGTAGGACACGCGGCTCTGGACCGCGGAACCGGGGTTCGAATCCCTGCTCCCCAGCCAGTTTGCGCGCCCGTAGCTCAACTGGATAGAGCATCTGACTTCGGATCAGAGGGTTGGGGGTTCGAGTCCCTCCGGGCGCGCAACAAGGGAGATGGGGCGCGTTCGTCTAGCGGCCTAGGACGCCGGCCTCTCACGTCGGTAACACGGGTTCGATTCCCGTACGCGCCACCACGCAGCGCCCGTAGCTCAACTGGATAGAGCGCTTGGCTACGGACCAAGAGGTTGGGGGTTCGAGTCCCTCCGGGCGCGCACACGGATGGGCCTGAGGGGTAGCGATGACGGAACACGAACGCTGGATGCAGGAGGCGTTGGTAGAGGCCCGGAAGGCCCTGGAGAAGGGGGAGGTGCCCGTCGGAGCGGTCGTCGTCTACGAGGAGCGCATCGTCGGGCGCGGTCACAACCTGGTGGAGACGATCCTCGACCCGACGGCCCACGCTGAAATGCTGGCCATCACCGCCGCCGCGGGGGCACTGGCCGACTGGCGGCTCAAGGATTGCTCCCTGTACGTCACGTTGGAACCCTGTCCGATGTGTGCGGGGGCAGTGGTCCTGTCGCGGATGCGGCGCGTTGTTTTCGGTGCGCGGGACCCCCGATGGGGCGCCTGTGGGTCTGCGTACCACATCCTGAATGCGGCGAACCCTGAGGTGCGCGTGGAGCTGATCCCGGGCGTTTGTGAGGCGGAGGCCTCCTCGCTGCTCCGGGAGTTCTTTGCAAAGCTGCGCGCCGAAGGCTAAGCGCCGAGGGAGAGGATCGGATTGCGGGGTGGAGAGGTGTCCGAGAGGCTGAAGGAGCACGCTTGGAAAGCGTGTGTTCCCGGAAAACCCGGGACCGGGGGTTCGAATCCCCCCCTCTCCGCCGACCGTCTTTTGGATGTGGGGCCGTAGCTCAGCTGGGAGAGCGCCAGAATCGCACTCTGGAGGTCGTGGGTTCGACTCCCATCGGCTCCACTACAGTCAGGCTCAAGGAGAGGGAATCTCCTGTGACCTGGGCGTGATGACCGGGCGGGGGGACCGACGCGCGTGAAGGGAAGACGTAGCGGAGTGGCGTCGGTTACGAAGCGGTCCGAGCGCGTCGCGCGGGGAAAAAGGAGCGCGAAGACAATTCTTCGCCTTTCAGGCCCGTCGTCCGAAAGGGCGACGGGCATGTTCTCATGGAGACGATCCGCAGGGTTTTCCGATGCCCTACGTTGTTCTGGCGCGGAGGTGGCGACCTCAGCGATTCGAAGAGGTAGTTGGGCAACGGCACGTCACCGGTACGCTGATCAATGCCATCAGGACGGGGCGGGTGGCCAGCGCCTATCTCTTTTCCGGGCCGCGGGGCGTGGGAAAGACGACGGTGGCCCGAATCCTCGCCAAAGCGTTGAACTGCGATTCCGGCCCGACCCCTGATCCCTGCAACCAGTGCACCCCGTGTCTTGAGATTACCGAAGGGCGAAGTCTCAACGTTCTCGAGATCGACGGCGCCTCCAATCGGGGGGTGGACGAAGTCCGCAATCTACGAGAGGACATCCGCTACGCCGCTTCCCCCGGGAAGTTCAAGATCTACATCATCGACGAAGTTCACATGCTCACCACGGAGGCCTTCAATGCCCTCTTGAAGACGCTGGAAGAGCCTCCGCCACGTGTCCTCTTCATCTTCGCCACCACCGAGCCCTACAAGGTGCCGGTGACGATCCTCTCCCGGTGCCAGCGTTTCGAATTCCACCGCCTGCCCTCGGAACTGATCGTTCGCCAATTGGAGCGAATTTGCCAGGCGGAGGGGATTCACGCCGAGCCTGAAGCCCTGGAGCTGATTGCAGCAAAGGCCGATGGCAGCATGCGCGACGCCGAAAGCCTACTGGACCAGGTCGTGGCCTTCGCCGATTCCCAGGTCACACGGGAAAGCGTAGCGGAATTGGTGGGGGTGATCGACCGCGATTTCCTGCTCCGGCTCGGCCAGGCGGTGCTCCAGGCGGACGTGCGTGCGGCCGCGGACTTGGCCCGGGAGGTACACCTCCGGGGATACGATTTCGGAGAGTTCCTCAACGCGTGTGCAGAATACTTCCGCGATCTCCTCATGCTACGCTCTGGAGGAAGTGCGGTGGTCGGTGTCCCGGCCTCGTACGTGGACCGCTACCGGGACCAGGCGCAAGCGTTCTCGGATGAGGACCTTCTCCGTCTCGTCAAAATAGCCAGCGACGGGGCCCATCGTATCCGCTTTACCCCCAATCCCAGGGTTCGTTTCGAACTGGCGCTTCTACGGATGGCCAAGCTCCGCAAGAGCGCGGACCTCTCGGAGCCGCTGCGGGCGGTAGGGCAGGCGATCCCTGGAGAAAGGGACGCGGGTTCTGGCACCGCTTCGCAGACGAAGGGAGGGGTGGCGGGTGCGAGCTACCCGCCGGTCAGGACCTCGTCGGGACCGGCGCAGGGTTCGGGGGGTGGGGTCCAGGCGTCGCAACGGACCGTGGACAGGCGCAGCGGCTTCGGGGGCGCGACCGTGCGCGCCGAGAGCTCGGGGAGTGGGGGCACGGAAGCTGCCGTGGCAGTGGTGGCCGAGGCACTCGAGAGGGACGCCAGCCCGCCAGGCGAGGGCAAAGCGCACCTGACGTTGGAAGAGATTCAGGAGCAATGGCAAGAAGCTGTGGCCGCGGTGCGCCGAAGGCGGGTCGCCCTTGGCGTCTTTTTGGCGGAGGCTCGTCCGAAGACCCTGAGAGGCAAGCTCCTGGAGCTGGCCTTCCATCCGGACAGCAGCTTCCAGATGGATTCGGTACGCAGGCACCGGGAGGAGATTGCGGCCATTCTGCGCGAGAAGCTGGGGTGGGAGCTTGTGCTTCATTGTGTGCGGGATGAAAACGGCGGCGCGGTACCCCGTCAGCCCACCGCTCTGGCCCGCCTTCAGGCCTTGGAGCAGTTGGCCGAAGCGAACCCCGTGGTTCGAAAGATATTGGACGCCTTTGAGGCGGAGCTTATCGTCTAGTTGGAGAGGGGGAGTTGACGGTCCGGAAGCGGCCACATGGGCGCTTGAAAAGGCAGCTTGCCCCGGGGCAGGGAGGGGTTGGAGTCTACGGCCTGAGGGGACGGCAGGCGCCTACGAACGATAATCGGCAATGCGCTACGCATCTCCGGCAATCGAGCGGGCAATTGAGAGGCTGTCGCGGCTCCCGGGCATTGGGCGCAAGACAGCTCAGAGGTTGGTCTTCTACCTGCTGCGCGCCCCGCAGGATCAGGTCAGGGAGCTCGCGCAGTCCCTTCTGGAGCTTAAGGAGCGGGTAAGGTACTGCTCGGTCTGTTTTAACCTGAGCGAAGAGGACCCGTGCCCCATCTGCACCGACCCTCAACGCGATCGATCTGTGGTCTGCGTGGTGGAGCAGGCCAATGATGTCGTCGCGCTGGAGCGGACGGGGCAATACCGAGGCCTTTATCACGTACTGGGGGGAGCTCTTTCGCCACTGGACGGCATTGGTCCCGACGATCTCCGAGTGTCTGAGCTGGTCAGCCGGCTGGAGGGGGGCGAGATCCGGGAGGTCATCGTGGCGACCAATCCGAACACGGAGGGGGAGGCGACGGCGGTCTACCTGGCCCGGTTGCTGAAGCCCTTGGGGGTACGGCTGACGCGTATTGCGCGGGGGATCCCGATGGGAAGCGACCTAGAATTTGCGGATGAAGCCACGCTGGCGCGGGCGCTGGAGGGGCGCGTAGACCTCTAGGCGCCCAGGGTTGCAGTGGGACAAGCTGGAGAGGAGTGAACCGTGTCGAAGAAAATGACGGAAATACGCTGGCACGGCCGAGGCGGGCAGGGCGCCAAGACGGCTGCTCTTCTTCTCGCTGAAGCAGCCATCGACGTGGGGAGGTACGCACAGGCCTTCCCGGAGTACGGTCCGGAGCGCACGGGAGCTCCCGTCCGTGCCTTTACGCGGATCTCCGACAAGCCCATCCGCCTGCACAGCCCGATCGAAAACCCGGATACGGTTGTGGTTCTCGACCCCACTCTCCTGGAGGTTGTGGACGTGACTGAGGGGTTAGCGGAGAACGGCGCGGTGATCATTAATACCTCCGCCTCGAAGGAGGAAACGGCGGCTAAGTTGTCGCGCCAGGACCGCGTCCGGCTCTACGTGATCGATGCGACCAAGCTGGCCCTCGAGACGATCGGCCGGCCGATTCCGAATACGGTCATGCTCGGGGCCCTGGTCGGTGCCACCGACGTGTTGCCTTTCGATGTCCTGGTGGAAGACTTGCGGCATATGTTCAGTAAGAAGTTCTCCGCCTCCATCGCGGAGATGAATGTGGAGGCAGTGCGACGCGCCTACGAGGAGGTCAAGAAGGCATGAGCGCAAAGAGCTGGCGTGAGATCCCGATTGGCGGCGA
The DNA here is from genome assembly GCA_034506315.1 of candidate division KSB1 bacterium. Lineage (GTDB taxonomy): Bacteria > Zhuqueibacterota > Zhuqueibacteria > Oleimicrobiales > Geothermoviventaceae > Zestofontihabitans. The sequence continues at coordinate 4,875 of JAPDPT010000033.1, forward strand.
TATCGTCGAAGCGGGGAACTCGGTCGAGTACAAGACCGGTGGTTGGCGGACCTTTAAGCCTGTGTGGTACCCGGAACGCTGCATTCACTGCCTTTTCTGCTGGCTATACTGTCCGGAACCCGCCATCCTGGTCGAGGATGGCAAGATGGTCGGGATCAACTACGACTTCTGCAAAGGTTGTGGGATCTGCGTGAAAGAGTGCCCCGACAGGGCCCACGCATTGGAGCTCGTACGGGAAAAGTAGCTGCGTGGAGGCACGAATGGCGAAAGTGATGGCACTGACGGGGAATGAGGCGGTCGCGGAGGCCATGCGCCAGATCAATCCCGACGTGGTTGCCGCCTACCCCATTACCCCCCAAACAGAGCTGATGCACAAGTTCGCGGAGTATCACGCGGACGGTCTGGTCAATACCGAACTCGTGCTGGTGGAATCCGAGCACAGCGCCCTGAGCGCGGTCGTGGGGGCCGCCGCCGCTGGAGCGCGGGCCATGACCGCTACCTCCGCAAACGGCCTCGCCCTCATGTGGGAGATCGTGTACATCACGGCCTCTCTGCGTCTCCCTGTGGTCATGGCGGTTGTAAACCGCGCCCTGAGCGGACCGATCAACATTCACTGCGATCACTCCGACGCAATGGGCTGTCGTGACTCCGGATGGCTTCAGCTGTACTCCGAGAATAGCCAGGAGGCCTACGACAACACGATCATGGCGGTGCGCATCGCTGAGCATCCGGATGTACTCCTGCCCGTCATGATCACCCTGGACGGCTTCATCCTCAGCCACACCCTCGAGCGAATCGAGGTGCTCGAGGACGAGGAGGTGAAGAGTTTCGTGGGCGAGTACAAGCCCCGCCGCGCTCTTCTGGATGTCGACAATCCGTTCACCGTTGGCCCCCTGGATCTTACCGACTATTACTTTGAGCACAAGCGGCAGCAGATCGAGGGCATGGCTCATGCCGAAGCGATCGTTGAAGCCGTATCGAGGGAATTCGGCCAGCGATTCGGGCGTTTGTACGATACGGTGGAAGAATACCGCCTGCAGGATGCCGAGCGGGCTCTGGTGGTCATGGGATCCACAGCGGGCACCGCGAAAGAGGTGGTGGATGAGCTGCGAGACGCAGGCGAGAAAGTCGGACTCCTGAAAATCCGCATGTACCGGCCCTTCCCCTATCAGCGGATCATTTCCGCGTTAAGCGGGAAGAAGGCGGTCGCAGTGCTGGACCGGGCCGTGTCCTTTGGCTCGTATGGAGGACCGGTGTACACGGACGTCCGAGCGGCGTTCTACGGGATCAGCGATGCCCCCATCCTGGTCAACTACATCTACGGCTTAGGAGGCCGCGATATCACGCCCGCTCACATCCGCACGGCCTTCGACGAATTGAAGGAAGTGGCCGCGACCGGACGGGCGGCGAAGCTCGTGGGCTACCTCGGACTGCGCGATTGACAGGGCAGCAGTGGCGACGATTGACTACAGTCTCGGAATGAGGAGGATATAAGCATGGCGACCATTCGGGAACTGGCCCAGAGACCGATGCGCATCGCCCCCGGGC
>JAPDPT010000033.1:6432-37758 GCA_034506315.1 candidate division KSB1 bacterium
CCCCGGGCATCGCGCGTGTGCGGGCTGCATCCCTATTCTGGCGCTGCAGCACGTTCTGCGTGCGGTGCCATCCGACGAAGCAGTCGTTGTGGGATGCGCCACGGGGTGCATGGAAGTAGTGACCACCATCTATCCCTTTACCGCATGGAAAGTCCCCTTCATCCACAACGCCTTTGAGAACTCCGCAGCTACGGTGAGCGGAGTGGAAGCCGCCTACCGTGCCCTCAAACGGGCCGGAAAGATCCCGCCGGACAAGAAGGTGAAGTTTATCGCCTTCGGTGGGGACGGCGGCACCTACGACATTGGCCTCCAGAGCCTTTCCGGTGCCCTTGAGAGGGGCCACAATATGCTCTACGTATGTTACGACAACGAGGCCTATATGAACACCGGCATCCAAAGATCCAGCGCCACACCGGCCTGGGCAGATACGAAAACGGCACCCGTGGGCAAGGCTTCGCCCGGAAAGGCGCAGTACCCCAAGCCTCTGACCGACATCGTCGCCGCGCATGGGATCCCCTACGTGGCCCAGGCGATTGTGAGCAACTGGAAGGACCTCAACCGGAAGGTCGAGAAGGCCTTGTCTGTGGAGGGCCCAACGTTCATCAACATCCTCGCCCCGTGCCCTCCGGGGTGGCGATTTAAGGAGGATATGGGCATCGAGATTTCCCGTCTGGCTGTGGAGACGTGCTTCTGGCCCCTCTACGAGGTCGAGAACGGGGTATACCGCGTGAACTACAAGCCACGCGAGAAGCTGCCCCTTGTGGAATTCCTCAAACATCAGGGCCGTTTCCGGCACCTGCTGCGAGAGGAAAACAAGCCTCTGCTGGAAGCCGCGCAGAAGTGGGTTGACGAGCGCTGGGAGCGTCTGCTCCGACTGGAGGAGGCCACTCGGCCGGTCAGCTAACAACTCCGGGATTAGGAAAACGAAGACGCCGAACGGGACCATGACCAGGCCCAATCAACTCTCGACGTTGCGGATTCTGCTCACCCCCCTCTTTGTGTCCACTTTCCTAAGCGAGAGGGTAGGTCTCCAGTGCGCCTCGTTCGGCGTCTTCTTTGTCGCTTCCATGACCGACTGGTACGACGGGTATGTGGCCCGAAAGAGCGGTTCGGTCTCGCCATGGGGGAAATTTCTGGATCCGCTGGCCGACAAGATTCTAATCCTCTCCGCACTCTTGGCCCTTTATCTGCGCGGGTATGTACGCTTGTGGATGGTGGCGGCGATCGCCGTCCGCGACGTCGCCATCACGATCTTGCGCTCCTACGCTTTGCTTACGGAGCGTCCGGTGCAAACCCTGCCCATCGCAAAGTGGAAGACGGTCTCGCAGGTGGTGGCCATCTACCTGGCGCTGGCTCTACACACCCTAAGCCTTGTTGGGATGCAGACAAGCCTGGCTCGTGCAGTAGTAGGATGGAGCCAGGAGGTCGACCTGGTCGGGAAGACAATGGCGTTCGTGGCCGTCTACACCGTAGTCACTGGGGTCATCTATCTGATTGAGAATAGGGGGCATGTCCGGAGCCTGGCAGTGCGCTTCTTTCGAGCTTTCGCCCCCCTAAATTGACCAGGTTTGCCCTTGCGACTCCTTGCCAGGATTATCGCGACCGTTGCTTTTACGGGGTTTTCCCCCGTCGCACCGGGGACGGTCGGGGCGGCGATCGCCGCAGTCACTCTATCCTTAGCGGGTCCCGTGGCCACGCTTCCCCTAATTCTGGTGACAACGGTGCTGTTCTTTCTCGCCGTTTGGGCCTCGGGGGTTGCGGAACACAGCTACGGCCGGGACGCCTCCAGGATCAACGTGGACGAGGCCGTCGGTATGCTGTGCACGGCTGTGCTCCTGCCTCCGGGCTTAGGGCCCTTAGCGGTGGGTTTTCTCCTCTTCCGGCTTTTTGACGTGGTCAAGCCCTTTCCCGCTAACCGCGCCCAGGCGTTGCCCGGAGGGTGGGGGGTCGTGCTGGACGACGTGATCGCCGGCTTAGGGGCCGGCCTGTGCGCTCGCCTCGTTTTCTGGATCGTCGGGCTCCTGTAGCGGCGCGGAGCCGTTCTCGCATGGCGGAGGGATTCACGAGGTGCCCAAAGCTCAGATTATCTCCATTGGGGATGAGCTTCTCCTCGGCGTCACCGTAAACACGAACGCCCCGTACATTGCCCGCCGCCTGGCGGAGGTGGGGATTCCCGTGGTGCGCATCCTCACCGTGGGGGATGAAATGGGGGCAATTGTGCGCGCCTTGGAGGAATCCTCGGACGCAGACATAGTGGTGACGACCGGCGGAATCGGACCTACGCACGACGATGTCACGGTTGCGGCCGTGGCAGCCTTCCTGGGTACCGAGCTGGTGGAGGACGAGTCGACGCTGGCTCGTATCCGTTCGATCTTCCAAGAGAGACGGACGCCTACGCCCGAGTCGAGCGCCAAACAGGCACTCGTCCCCAAGGGCGCCGTCTTGATCGAAAACCCTCTCGGCATGGCCCCAGGCCTCCATGTCCGCAAGGGCCGGTGTCAGTACTTCGTTCTTCCCGGAGTCCCAAGCGAAATGCAGGCGATGGTGGATCGCTACGTCCTGCCCATCGTCCGGGACCTGGGGGCTGGGGAGGTGCTGGTCCGGCGTGTGCTTCGGACGACGGGGATCTACGAATCGGCCCTGTTCGATCGGGTGGGCGACCTCGATCCCATCCGTTCCTTAGGGGTGCGCGTGGCCTTCCTGCCAGGGGTCGAGGGGGTCGATATCGGCCTCAGCGTTGAGGGAAAGCGCGCGGAGGAGGCCCAGCAAGTTCTCGATCAGGCGGAATCGCTCCTGCGTAGCCGGGTGGGCGAGTGGATCTACGGCGTGGGGGAAACGCCTCTTGAGGAAGTGGTGGCAGAACTCTTCTTCCGGACCGGAAAGACGGTGAGCACGGCGGAGTCCTGTACCGGCGGGCTTCTGGCCCACCGCCTGACCAACGTGGCGGGTAGCTCGACCTATTTTGAGCGCGGTGTGGTTGCCTACAGCAATCAGGCCAAGGTTCAGCTGCTCGGGGTACGGGAAGAGACCTTACGTACCTACGGCGCGGTGAGCGAGCCGACGGCGATCGAAATGGCGGAGGGTGTACGCCGAATCTCGGGCACGGACTTCGGCGTTTCAACCACAGGCATTGCGGGGCCAGGGGGAGGCACGCCAGAGAAGCCAGTGGGGCTTGTCTACATCGGCTTCAGCGACGGGAGACGGTCGTACGCGCGGCAGTTCTACTTCCGGCGCGAGCGGCTTTTTAACAAGACAAGAGCCGCGCTGGCCGCCTTAGATCTGTTGCGGCGCGAGCTTCTGCAACTGAAGCGCGGAGGGGAGCAGGTTGGTTAGATTCGGGCTCTGGTGGCGAACAAAAGAGGGTTTGACATAGGATGGGCGAAATTCGTACATTTATCGCGGTTGACGTCCCCGCGCAATGCAAGCAGAGAATTGCCGACCTCCAAAAGGAATTGCGTGCCTATCCTGGCCGCGTGACCTGGACGCGGGCGGAAGGGATCCACGTTACGCTGAAGTTCCTTGGGAACGTGGAGGCAACCCGCATAGACGCCGTTGCCGAAGCCTTGGCCCGGGCCGTTCGGGGAGCCCAGCGCCCTCGCCTTTGCGCCAGGGGGACGGGCGCCTTTCCCAGCTGGCGGAGTCCCCGGGTGTTCTGGATCGGCGTGGAGGACGAGGGGGGAAATCTGGCCCGTATTCAGCGCGCGGTCGAGGAGGAATTGGAAGGCTTGGGATTTCCTCGCGAAGGCAGGCCCTTCACCCCACATCTGACGCTGGCGAGGGTGAAGGCGCCGGGCTCAGTTGCGGCGATGGTTGCGCGCTTGCGCGAGGTCGACTTTCGTACGGAACCATTTGAGGCGGAAGAGATCCTGGTGATGCGCAGCGATTTGAAACCGCAGGGGGCCGAGTACACCCCTCTGCGCAGGGTGCCGATCGGTTAGCAGAGAGGGCTACTGCCATGGCCGTAGAAAAAGATGAAAAAAGAAGGGCATTGGAGCTCGCCCTGGCGCAGATCGATCGCCAGTTCGGCAAGGGCTCGATTATGCGTTTGGGAGACCAACGGGCCAGCGTCAAGGTGGACGTGATCCCCACTGGCTCCATCTCTCTCGACGCGGCCCTCGGCATTGGTGGGGTGCCGCGAGGACGGATTGTGGAGATCTACGGTCCGGAGAGCAGTGGCAAGACGACCCTCGCTCTGCACATCATTGCGGAGGCGCAGAAACGGGGCGGTCTTGCGGCGTTCATTGACGCGGAGCATGCCCTCGACGCCAATTACGCAAAGGCCTTGGGGGTGGACATTCAAAACCTCCTGGTCAGCCAGCCCGACACAGGCGAGCAGGCGCTGGAGATCGCGGAGACATTGGTCCGAAGCGGCGCCCTCGATGTAATCGTCATCGACTCGGTGGCGGCCCTCGTCCCACGGGCCGAGATCGAGGGCGAGATGGGGGATGCCCAAATGGGCCTGCAAGCCCGACTCATGTCGCAGGCCATGCGCAAACTGGCCGGTGCCATTGCCAAGTCCAACACCTGCGTCATCTTCATCAACCAGATCCGCGAGAAGATCGGGGTCATGTTCGGGCCCACGGAGACGACTACCGGTGGGCGCGCCCTGAAGTTCTACGCCTCGGTGCGACTGGACATCCGTCGCGTGGCTTCGATCAAGGAAGGGGAGCGCGTGCTCGGTAACCGCACGGTGGTCAAGGTCGTGAAGAACAAGCTGGCACCTCCCTTCCGGGAAGCGACCTTTGATATTCTCTTCGGAACCGGGATCTCCAAGATGGGCGACTTGCTGGACCTGGCCGTGGAGCACAACATCATCCAAAAGAGCGGCACCTGGTATTCCTACGGGGAAGAGAGGCTTGGCCAGGGTCGCGAAAACGTACGCCAGTTCCTGGAGGAGAACCCTGACCTGGCGGCGGAGATCGAGCGCAAGGTGCGCAAAGCGGTGGGCCTGTTGACTGAGGAGGAAACGGCGGCGGAAGCTGCGGTCGGAACCTAAGGATTCGCCGGACGCGACGGGCGGCAGCCGAGGCAAGGATCGAGCGGAAGCGTGGCGCCACGCATTACCCGGATCGAACCCCAGAAACGGCGCAAGGGCCGTTTCTCTGTGTTTGTGGACGAGGAGTACGCCTTCTCCGTGGACGCCGAGCTTCTGGCGTTGTCCAGCCTGGCGGAGGGCCAGGAGATCGATGAGGCGCGCGTTGAGGAGCTACGGCACGAAAGCGAACTGCGGTACGCAAAGGAGCGGGCCTACCGCTTGCTCGCCGTTCGCGACCGCAGCGAAGCGGAGATGCGTCAACGGCTGGCCCGCATTGGTTTCGGCTCCGCCACCGTCGAGGAGGTCATCCGGATCCTGAAACAGCAAAGATACCTGGATGACCGCTGTTTTGCCCTCCGCTACAGCCAGGGGCTGCTGAGTACCCACCCGGTCGGACGGGTCGAGCTGGAAAAGCAACTTCGCCAGAAGGGGGTAGAAGAGGCGATCGTCGACGAGGTGGTGGAGGATGTGCTCCCGCCAGAGACCGAGGCGGAGTTGGCTCGACGGGAGGCCATCCGGCGAGTGTGCCGTTACCGGGCGGAGCAGGATCGAGGTAAGGTGAAGGCTCGCGTCGTGGCCTACCTGGCGCGACGAGGATTCACCTGGGGTGTAGTTCAGGATCTCATCGAGCACTGGCAAGAGATCGAAGAGCAGGCACGAGACGGGAAAGTGGAGGAGTAGGACTCGGACCCATGACAGCCAGCGAGGTTCGCCAATCATTCCTGGAGTTCTTCCGCAGAAAGGGGCACCGAATTGTGCCCAGCGCCCCGGTCATCCCCCAGGACGACCCCACCTTGCTTTTCACCAATGCCGGAATGAATCAGTTCAAGGATGTGTTCCTGGGCTTGGGTACGCGGGACTACAAGCGCGCTGCAGACGTTCAGAAGTGCATTCGTGTGTCGGGCAAGCACAACGACCTCGAGGAGGTCGGACGCGATACCTACCACCACACGTTTTTCGAAATGCTCGGCAACTGGTCCTTCGGCGACTACTACAAGCGCGAGGCGATCGAATGGGCCTGGGAACTCCTCGTGGAGGAATGGAAGCTGCCCCCCGGGGCGCTCTGGGCCACGGTCTTCGAGGATGATGACGAGGCGGCCGAGCTCTGGCCGCAGGTGACAGATCTCCCCGCCCACAAGGTACTGCGCTTCGGCTACAAGGAGAACTTCTGGGAGATGGGAGACACGGGACCCTGCGGCCCTTGCACGGAGATCCATATCGATCGGGGACCGGAGTTCTGCGACCGCAGGGGAGAACCCGGACACGTCTGTCGTGTCAACGGTGGCTGCGCCCGCTTCATCGAGTTGTGGAATCTGGTGTTCATCCAGTTCAATCGGGATGAAGACGGAAGGCTCCACGAGCTTCCGGCCAAGCACGTCGATACGGGCGCGGGGCTCGAACGCCTGGTGGCCGTTCTCCAGGGCAAGGCTTCCAACTACGACACCGACCTCTTTCAGCCCATCATCGAGCGGGTGGCGGAGCTCTCGGGGAAAGCCTACACCGGGGGGATGTCGGACACCGACGTGGCCTTCCGCGTGGTGGCTGACCACATCCGGGCGCTGGCGTTCGCGATTGCAGACGGTGCCCTTCCCTCGAACGAGGGGCGGGGCTATGTGCTGCGGCGCATCCTTCGTCGGGCCGCACGATTTGGCCGCGTGCTGGGAATGCACGAGCCTTTCCTCCATCGCCTGGCGGAGCCGCTGATTCAGGTGATGGGGCGCGCTTACCCCGAGCTGGTGGAGCGACGGCAGGTGATCGAGCGCGTGATCTTCTCCGAGGAGGAAGCCTTCGGTCGAACCCTCGACCGCGGCCTGGAACTTTTCGAGGAGAAAGCGGCCCAGCTCCAGGCGCAGGGAGAGAGCGTCTTCCCGGGGGACCTGGCTTTTCTCCTCCACGATACCTACGGTTTCCCCCTGGACCTCACCCAGCTCTTGGCCAGGGAAAAGGGTTTAACGGTCGATGAGGCGGGTTTCCAGCAGCGGATGGCTGAGCAACGGGAGCGGTCCCAGCGGGCAACCGCCTTTACGATCCAAGTGGATAAGACGCTGGAAGAGATCCTGCGGGAACTTCCCGCTACGGAATTCCTGGGGTACACCCAGGATGAGGTCGAGGCGCGGGTCCTGAGAGTAGTGGACCGACGCGTGATTTTGGACCGTACCCCCTTCTACGCCGAGGCAGGCGGCCAGGTGGGCGACACGGGCTCCCTCCTCTGCGACGGCCGGGAGCACCGGGTCGTCGACACGCAAAAGGCCGGCCATGTCACCGTGCACATAGTAGAGACAGACGATCTTGAGGCTCTCCGGAGCCTCGAGGGGAAGACCGTCCTGGCTCGCATTGACGTCGAGCGCCGGCGCGCCGCCGAACGCAACCACACCGCTACCCATCTACTGCACAAGGCTCTCCGCACCGTTTTGGGAGAGCATGCGTTGCAGTCGGGGTCCCTTGTGCATCCCGACTACCTGCGGTTCGACTTCCACCATTTCGAAAAGGTGCGGCCGGAAGAGCTTGCAGCCGTCGAAGAGATGGTCAACCGGGCCATCGTAGCCAACTATCCGGTGCGCTGGGAGTACGTGCCTTTCGACGAGGCGCGGCGGCGGGGTGCCGTGGCCTTGTTCGGTGAAAAGTACGGCGAGGTGGTGCGCCTGGTGGAGGTGGACGACTACTCCCGGGAGTTGTGCGGCGGGACCCACGTTCGAGCGACCGGGGAGATCGGGCTGTTTCGCATTGTCTCCGAATCGTCAGTGGCCGCCGGGGTGCGGCGCATCGAGGCTGTGACCGGACTGCGGGCGGCGCAGCGAGTCCGTGAAGACGCTCAGCGCCTGGAGGAGTTGCAGGAGTTGCTCAACTGCGGTCGGGACGAGCTGAGGGCGCGCGTGGAGTCCCTTCTCTCTGAGAGGCGTGAACTCGAAAGGCGGTTGCGTCAGGCCCTCAAAGGGGGCGGGCGCCAGGAGGTTCGAGCCTGGGTGCAAGGGGCGACGGTAGTCAATGGCGTGCGGGTCGTCGCCCGCCAGGTCGAGGTGGCTGAGCTTGAGGAGCTGAAACAGGTGGGGGACGTCTTGCGCGATGAGCTTGGCTCGGGGGTCGGAGTACTGGCGGCGGTCATCGATGGGCGGGCCTCGCTCCTGTGCGTGGTGACGCCCGACCTGGTGAGTAGCGGGCTCCGTGCCGATGCGATTGTTCGCAAGGTGGCCTCGTTCGCCGGGGGCGGGGGAGGAGGACGGCCGCACATGGCCCAAGCGGGCATTCGCGATCTCTCGAAGCTGGAACAGGTTCTGAGTTTGGTGCCGGAGGTGGTGCGCGAGCTGAGTGCTCGATAGAAGGCCCGTCAATCAGAGCCAGGTGAAATAGGCGTGAGTGTCTACGAAAGGCTCCTGCAGGCAGCAAGCGAGAAGGGGGCGGGCTACCTTGTCCTACTCGACCCGGACAAGAACGACGAAAACGGGCTACGGCGGGCGGCCGAGCAAGCCCAGGAAAGCGGAGCGGACGCCCTCTTGGTGGGGGGTAGTCTTCTCCTGACGCCGGGTTTCCAGGCGGCGGTGAGAGCAGTGCGGAGCGTGGCGCGCGTGCCGGTGATCATTTTCCCCGGCAGCACGCACCAGGTGTGTGCAGAGGCCGATGCGATCCTTTTCCTCTCCCTCATCAGCGGCCGCAATCCGATGCATCTGATCGGGCTGCAGGTGATTGCAGCCCCTCTCATCAAGGCCATGGGCATTGAGGCGATTGGCACAGGCTACATCCTGGTGGAGTCGGGAAGGATGACGAGTGCCGAGTTCATGAGCGACACGCGTCCCATCCCGCGCGAGAAACCCGACATCGCCAAGGCCCATGCTCTGGCGGCGGAGTACCTGGGCATGAAGCTAGTGTACCTGGAGGCCGGCAGCGGAGCTCAGTATCCCGTACCGGACGAAATGGTGAAGGCCGTCGCCGAGTACGTGACCGTGCCCGTCGTGGTTGGGGGAGGGATTCGGACACCCGAAGAGGCCCATCGAAAGGCAAGGGCAGGAGCTCGCTTTGTCGTGATCGGAAATGTCCTGGAGGACAGGGGTTCGCCGCAGCTACTGAGAGAATTTGCGGATGCCATCCATTGGCGTAGCCCTGTCGGTGCCTGATCCTGCCGGCAGTCCCCAATCCACAGGAAGGAAAATCTTGTCGCCCGGGATTGCCTCCCGGTACCGGGACGGCACTGCCCATCCACGCTGCGGAGGTTCGCTGGATTGATTGACATCCACGCCCATATCATCCCGGAAGTGGACGACGGACCGGGGTCCATCGAGACCAGTCTGGAGATGCTCCGGATTGCCGCCCAGGACGGGATCACCACAGTGGTGGCCACGCCCCACATCCTCGGGAACCTCGAGTTCAGTCGCGAAAGGGAGATCATCCGCAAGTTCCTGGCTCTGAAGCAACGGGCTCACGAGGAAGGGATTCCCGTCCGCCTCTACCTGGGATCCGAGATCTACATCGATCCGCGTCTGGACCTCGATCACCGGATTGCAACTCTGGCCAACAACGGGCGGTATTTTCTGGTGGAATTCCCCATGCAGGGTATCCCGGTATTCGCGGCCGAGAGGTTTTTCGAGATGATGGTCGGGGGGAAGACCCCGATCATCGCCCACCCCGAGCGGAACGCCGCCATTCTTCTGGACCCATGGAAGGCTTACGAGTTTGTCAGGCGAGGCGCCCTGCTGCAAGTCAATGCCGGTAGCCTTACCGGACGTTTTGGGGAGAGAGTGCGCGGGGTTGCCGAAAGACTCTTGGAGGCTCGCCTCGTCCATTTCGTGGCCAGCGATGCCCACGATGCCAACAGCCGGCCCTTACAGCTCAGCGGAGCCTACCGGGTGGTGGCCGAAAAGATGGGGGTGGACTTCGCGCGAACGCTGTTCTATGAGAATCCAAGGCGTGTGTTGCACGGGGAGCGTTGGGAGCCTCCGGAGCCTGCCGTGGAAGGGTTGGAGCGTCTCCGCCCAAGGGCCTTCAAAGACCGTCTCCTCCGTTGGTGGCGGCGTAGACCGTGATCGGCCGGCACGAAGGGTGCGGTTCCGGCTTCCGGCGCAGGACCGGTTTGCCGGGACTTCCGGGATCGCTAAGCGCCAGCGGCGAGGGGAGCTTTCGGCGCAGGATAGCGCGCGGCTCGGGGCCGAGGTAGAAAGGGCCTGCGAGGTGAGATCGAGGTGACCTTCTTGAACAGCATCGCCCTGCTTGCCCTGCCCTTGGTGACGCTTCCCGCGCTCATCCATCTCCTCGCTCGCGAGAAGGCCAGGGTCCTGCGCTTCAGCACGCTCCGGTTCCTCCGAGAGCTGGAGCATTCCGAGATCCGCAATCTGCGCCTACGGGAGATGGCGCTGCTTGTGCTGCGAACCCTGGCAATTCTGGGCCTGATCCTGATGGCTTCGCGGCCTGCGATTGTTCCGAGGGCGACCCCAGCTGGAGGGATCGGCTCGAAGACGGCCGCCCTGGTGATTTTGGATGATTCCTTCAGCACAGCTCTATGGACGGGGCACGGCACCGTATATGATCAGGGTTGCCAGGTGGTGCGGCAGATCGCCGGTACGATGAGTCCGGATGATGCCGGAGTGGTGGTCCTCGCACGGGGGGTCCCCTTCCCCGCCCATCAGTACCGGCTTTCGGACGCGATGTCCAAAGCTTCGTCCTTGCCGTGGGAGGAAAAGCGACCGTTGCCGGTGGGGAACGACCCCGCGGAGGCTTTTCGTCTTGCAGCGGAGTGGAGCCGCTTCTATTCGACCTATGGCCGCGAGCTCTACTGGATCTCGGACTTTGTGGGGCCGTACGCCTTCGCCGATTCCAGTCTTCTGGGCCCGCTGAGACAAGTGCGCACCTACCTCGTCCCGATTCAGCGTCCGAAGGTGACGAACCTATCGCTCACGGGTCTCAGGCTGGGAAGCCAGATCGTGCAGATGGGGACGAGCGTCCCGGTGCTTGTGCACGTGGTCAATACGGGGGACTTGCCCGTCCGCGAACGGCTCGTGCAGCTCTTCTGGGAGGGAGAACCTGTGGCGCAGGGCACGGTCAGCCTTGCCCCTGGAGAGAGCACGGAGCTCCTCCTGCGGGCGGTTCCTCGGCGGTCGGGGTGGCAGCACGGGTCCGTGGTTCTCGAGGACGATGCCCTCGAAGCAGACAACCGTCTCTGGTTCACCGTGGAGGTTCCGGATAGGATCCGCGTGCTCGTAGTCTCTTCGGCCGCGGAGAGGGAGGCGGTAGTGTACGCACTGAATCCCCCCGGGACGGAGCCAGGTCTTTACGAGGTGGTCCGGAGGGCGCCGGGGGAGGTCCTTTCCCAGGATGTGCGGCTGTCGGGAGGGGTAATCCTGGTAGATATGGGCGGCTTGAGTCCGCACCTGACGGAGGAGCTCGTCGCGTGGGTGCGTGCGGGCGGTTGCCTCATCGTGTTCCCGGGCCCCAACGCTTCTCCGCGGGATCTGACCCAGACCATTCTGTCCCCGCTTGGGTTGCCGCCGGTAGTTGGGACCTTCGGGAAGGCGGGTTCGGTTGCCCCTGCTGCTACAGTGACGTGGATGGATCGAGACCATCCGGTCTTCGAAGGGGTATTTGAGGAGAAAGAGCCGTCTGTGTCGTTGCCTGTGGCTTATTTCGGTCTGCGTCTACTGGGCGAAGAAGGTCTGAGTGTGATCTTGCGGTGCAGCAACGGGCTTCCTTTTCTGTGCGAGCGGACCGTCGGGTTGGGCAAGGTCTTCCTGTTTACTTCGGGGCTCAGCCCGGATTGGTCGGATCTGGCCAGGAAGGGGCTCTTTGTGGCACTGCTGCAGCGCTTGCCGGTGTACACGAAACTGTTGAGTCGCACGCCGCGGCTGTTTCAGACCGTGGGAGAAGCGATCGAGATCGTGGACGAGAGGCTCCCGGTGGGTGCCCCCTACGAGCTCGAACGGCCGGACGGGACCAGGGTACGGCTGGCGCCTCAGGCTGTGGCGGGCGGCACACGCCTGCGATACGAGGAAACAGACGTCTGTGGCATCTACACGATCTCAACCGATGGCCAGATTCGGTACCTCATGGCTGTCAACCCAGATCCGCGAGAGGCCGACCTGCGGCCGGTAGATGTGGACCGTTTGGCGAAGGCTCTGGGCGCGGAGGTACTGGACGCCCGTGGGGATCTGCCAAAGGCGATTGCCCTCCGACGTCGGGGCAGGGAGCTTTGGCCATGGCTTGCGGCAAGCGTCCTGGCGCTCCTGTGTGCGGAGCTCATTATTGGCCGCACCACCGCGCAACAGGTCACGGGAAAGGAAGCGAAACAAAGAACTCCCTCACGCGTGTAGTGGTTAACTCGGGTGGGTGATCGTGTCGTAGCAGGTGAATAGGAGGTTTGGGGTCTTCGTGACACCTACGATACGGGAAAAGGCGGTCCTGGTGGGGGTGGTGGAACCAGGCCAGTCTCGCTGGGAGGCAGAGGAGTATCTGGAAGAACTCGCCATGCTCGCCGACACGGCTGGAGCGGACGTTGTCGGTAAGGTTTTCCAGGACGGTGGCCGGCTTAACCCCGCTTACCTGATCGGCAGGGGCAAGGTAGAGGAGCTTGTCCGTGTGGTCCAGGAACAACAGGCCAATCTGGTGATCTTCGACCACGACCTGACACCCGTACAAGTGAAGAATTTAGAGAAGTCCTGCGGTGTGAAGATCCTGGACCGCAGCGGCCTTATCCTGGACATCTTCGCGCGGCGGGCGCGAACGAAAGAGGCCAAAACGCAAGTCGAACTGGCGCAGTTGAAGTACCTGCTCCCGCGCCTCACCCGCCAGTGGACGCACCTCTCCCGGCAGTACGGCGGTATCGGGACAAGGGGCCCGGGGGAGACGCAGCTGGAGGTGGACCGTCGGATGATCCGGCGCCGCATCGCGGTACTCGACCGGGAGTTGGACCAGATTCGGCAGCAGCGGCAGGTACGCCGGCGGCACCGAAGCGACATCTTCAAAGCGGCCCTGGTGGGATACACCAACGTGGGCAAGTCCTCTCTACTTAATGCCCTGACAGACTCGCAGGTGTTCGTGGAGGATCGACTCTTCGCCACTCTGGATGCCACGGTGCGCGCCATGCGCGCGGATAAGGGCCTGCGGGTGCTGCTCATCGACACCGTCGGTTTTATCCGGAAGTTGCCGCACCATCTTGTCGCTTCCTTCATGAGCACCCTGGAAGAGGCAGCGGAAGCGGATTTGTTGCTCCATGTGGTCGATGTGAGTCACCCGCAGTTCCCAATGCAAATCGAAACGGTCAACGAGGTGCTCAAGCAACTTGAGCTCCACACGAAGCCCATGGTCTACGTCTTCAATAAGATCGATGCTGTGCAGGAAAAAGGGATCTTCGCAAGTCTTCGGGAGCAGTACCGGCCAGCGGTCTTCGTCTCGGCGACCCGGGGCATGTTCCTCCAGGACCTCCGCAATGTGATCCTCGAGTACGCCCGGCGGCAATTTATCGAGATCACGGTTTGTCTGCCCGCAGAGCGATCCGCGGTACTGAGCCTCATTGACCGTCTGGCCGAAGTAAGAGACGTAACCGAGGTAGACGGGCGGCTTCGGGTCCGGTTTCTCACCGATCGGGATCGCTGGTCTCGGCTGCGGCACTCTCTGGATCGCTCCGAGTACACGGTGGCAGACGCCGAGGTAACCGTGCAAGACCGCGAGGCGGAGGAGGCGCAGCTCCAGGCTCGATAGGCGAAGCCGGAAAGAAGTCCACGTACCCGGAGAATGGGGAGCCCGGCGTGGGGGATGAAGGGAGTCGGGGGCGCGGGTGGACATTCGGTAGGATTTTCTCTGCGCAGGGGTAGGTGGCGTCACACAGCGAGAGCCTGAGCCGTGCAGGAACATGCCTGACGATCATCCGTTGCTCCAGTTTCTTTTCTCCCGGCATCGCTTCGGGCTGAAGCCCGGTCTTGAAAGGATCTCTGCCCTCCTTTCGTATCTGGGTCATCCCGAAAAGCGCTTTCGGGTGGTGCACGTGGGGGGAACGAACGGCAAGGGCTCCTGCTGTGCTTTTCTAGAGTCCCTGCTCCAGGCCACCGGTCTCCGGACGGGTCTGTACACCTCCCCGCACTTGGTCCGCCCCGAAGAACGCATTCGGGTGAACTCTATTCCCATTCCGGGTGAGGCGCTGGTGGACCTGATCGCTTCACTCCGGCCCCGGATTGAGGAAAGCCAGGCGACCTTCTTTGAGGCCGTGACGGCGATTGCGTTTGCCTATTTTGCGGAGAGCCGGGTCGACGTCGCGGTGGTGGAGGTTGGCTTAGGCGGGCGTTGGGATGCGACGAATGTCGTGTGGCCAGAGGTGACGGTGATCACCGACGTCCACCTGGATCACCAGAACCATTTGGGTCGGTCGGTCCGAGCCATCGCCTACGAGAAGGCGGGGATTCTCAAACCAGGCGTTGCGTGCTGTACCTACGCTCGTACGCGAGCCGCGCTGCGGGTGCTGCGGGAACGCGCGGCGCAAGTGGGGGCAATCCTTCACCGCCAGCAGTCGGAAGGACGGGTGCGGGTGACGGGTCTGAGCCCCGAAGGGACAAGGTTTGGCTATTGGGGATTGCAGATTCGCCAGCCCTATCTGAGTACCCGGCTTGTAGGCCGGCATCAGGCGCGCAATGCAGGCCTGGCGCTCCTCGCCTTTGAGGTGGGAGGTTGGGCACAGGTGGCCTCCGAGGAAACGATTCGTCGGGCGATTGCGGATACGGAATGGGCGGGTAGGTTTCATATCCTCTCGGTCTATCCGCTGCGCCTCCTGGATGTGGCGCACAATGTACAGGGTGTGCGCGCCTTCGTCCGGACGTTCGCGGAGCTCTGGCCCGACCAGTCGGACTGCACTGTGGTCATGGGTGTTCTGGAGGACAAACCCTTCCGGCTGATGGCTGGCTATCTCCGTCGGTTGGCGCCCCGGATTGTGGTCTGTCCTTTGCCGACGCTTCGCTCTGCGGACGTCGAGGACATGGCAAGCCAGGCGCAGGAGCTTGGCTTTGCGGTCCAGACGGCACTGGATCCGCTCGATGCGTGGCGGCGGGGGGAGATATGGGCTGGCAACTCCCCTCTAATTGCCATCGGGAGCCATTACCTGGTGGGCGCCATCCTCGGCGGGTTGGGGCTTGAGCCCCGCTGACCCGGGAAGAGGAGCCGGGCCATGTTGCGCCGAAAGACCTTGACTACGCGTGACCGATTTGATAAATTGACCGAGCCTGGATACCCGAGAGGATCCTGAGACGAGGACGGTTCCAATGGCCAGCGTGCGATTGAAGGACGTCACCAAGATTTTCGAAAAGAACGTGGTAGCCGTTCGCAAGGTGAATATTGATATCCAGGACAAAGAGTTTGTGGTCTTGGTCGGGCCCTCGGGCTGCGGCAAGTCCACCACTCTCCGAATGATCGCTGGGCTGGAGGATGTGACCGAAGGAGAGATCTACATCGGCGATCGCTTGGTGAACGATGTGCCCCCCAAGGACCGCGACATTGCTATGGTTTTCCAGAATTATGCCCTCTATCCGCACATGACCGTCTACGAGAATATGGCCTTCGGGCTCAAGTTGAGAAAGTACCCAAAGGAAGAGATCCATCGCAGAGTGCTCGAGGCCGCGGAAATCCTGGGCATCCAGAATTTGCTGGATCGCAAACCCAAGGCGCTATCGGGCGGACAGCGACAGCGGGTCGCCGTCGGGCGGGCCATCGTTCGAAAGCCGAAAGTCTTCCTCTTCGACGAGCCCCTCTCCAATCTGGACGCCAACGTACGGGTGCAGATGCGGACGGAGATCAGCAAGCTCCACCAGAGGCTCGAAACCACCATGGTCTACGTCACCCATGACCAGGTGGAAGCCATGACCATGGGGGATCGGATCGTGGTGATGCGAGACGGTGTGGTGGAGCAAATCGACCCACCCCTGCGGCTCTACAACTACCCGCGTAATAAGTTCGTGGCCAGGTTCATCGGTAGCCCACCGATGAACTTCGTCGATGGACGGGTGATAGCGGGGGAAGACGGCCTCGTGTTCGACCAGGGACAGATTCAGATCCGCATCCCGCGTAGGAAAGAAGCGGCCCTCGGCAAATATGTGGGGAAGGAGGTGACCCTCGGCATTCGTCCCGAGCACATCCACCCGCGACACGAGCTGGATGGGGTCGAGGAGGCCGTGAGCATCGACGCGATGGTGGATGTGGTGGAACCGATGGGGAGCGAGATATACCTCTACTTCACCGCCGGCGGATCGAATTTTGTGGCTCGTCTACCTGCCATGCACACTCTGCGCGAGGGCGAGGTGCTCAGCCTGGCATTCGACATGCGAAAGGCTCATTTTTTTGACAAGGACACCGATCAGACAATTGGTCTGGAGCTGGAGGCAGCAGGGGCTATCTAATTTGTCTGGAACTTCCCGGGGACGAAACTCCGCTGGGTGGTTGGGCGTTTAGGCCTTGCAGAGGTGCCTGCTTACAACCAGCCGCCGGCAAATCCGCGCTCTCGGTTATCTTCAGAGATCCCGCTGAACCAAAAGTCTGGAAGGGACTCTCGCCTGAAGCTTCTCACGTAGATTGTTACCCGCTGGATTAGGGCGGGCATTGGTGCGTCGGGACGAGGTGGGCAAGCTCCCGGGTAGATGCCGAATCTCCCCGGGGAGGATCAGTACGGGGTATGCGCGGAGGGAGGAACGTTCGTAGGGATCGACGAACCCAGGAAATGAAAAGCTGAGGTAGGGAAGAAATGGACATCGCAGAGCTGAAAGCCATGAAGATGCCCGAGCTCCTGAAAATCGCTCAGGAGCTGAACATCGAAGGGTGCACCGGGCTGAAGAAACAGGAGCTCATCTTCCGCATCCTTGAGGAACAGACGAGGCAGGAAGGCCTTCTCTTCGCCGAGGGGGTCCTCGAAGTCCTACCGGACGGCTACGGTTTTCTTCGATCGCCGGACTTCAATTACCTGCCTGGCCCTGATGACATCTACGTGAGCCCCTCGCAGATCAAGCGCTTCGATCTGCGGACGGGGGATATCGTTTCCGGCCAGATCCGGCCCCCCAAGGAGAACGAGCGGTTCTTCGCGCTCCTCAAAGTAGAGGCGGTCAATTACGAGGAACCCGAGAAGGCAAAGCAGCGGACCCTTTTCGACAACTTGACTCCCCTCTACCCGATGGAGCGGATCCGCCTGGAGACCAGCCCTACGGAGTACTCGATGCGCATCATGGATCTGCTCACCCCCATTGGGAAAGGGCAGCGCGGGCTGATCGTAGCGCAGCCCAAGACGGGCAAGACGACCCTCCTGCAGAAGATCGCCAACGCGGTGCTCAAGAATCATCCCGAGATCAAGTTGATTGTGCTTCTCATCGACGAGCGTCCGGAAGAAGTCACGGATATGGAACGCTCCGTCGATGCGGAGGTGATTAGCTCCACTTTTGATGAGCCGGCGGAACGGCACGTCCAGGTCGCGGATATGGTCCTGGAGAAGGCTAAGCGCCTAGTCGAGTATAAGCACGACGTGATGATTCTCCTCGACAGCATCACCCGCCTGGCCCGCGCCCACAACACGGTGGTGCCACACAGCGGGAAGATCCTGTCCGGCGGGCTGGATGCCAACGCTCTCCACAAGCCCAAGCGCTTCTTCGGCGCGGCGCGCAACGTGGAAGAGGGCGGTAGCCTCACCATCATTGCCACAGCCCTGATCGACACGGGAAGCCGCATGGACGACGTGATCTTCGAGGAGTTCAAAGGCACGGGGAATATGGAGCTGGTCTTGGACCGCCGCCTGGCCGACCGCCGCATCTTCCCGGCCATCGACATCAATAAGTCCGGAACGCGCAAAGAGGAGCTGCTCCTTGAGAAACACGAACTCAACCGAGTCTGGATCCTCCGCAAGCTCTTGGCGGAGCTGAACCCCGTGGAAGCGATGGAGTTCCTCCTCGAGAAGATGCGCGGGACTAAATCCAACCGCGAGTTCCTGGAATCGATGAGTACCTGAGAGATGCTTTTTCGCTTGCCGAAGTGTCTGAAGATCTTTAGCTTTAAACTGTGCCAGTACGGTTTGCGGAGCTTGAGAGCCTGAGGAGGTGGGAACTTGAAACCCAAGATCCATCCGGAATACAAGCTGGGGACGGTGCGCTGCGCTTGCGGCAATACCTTCCAGGTGCGATCCACGATCGGCGATATGCGGATCGAAATCTGCTCCAACTGCCACCCGTTTTTCACCGGAAAGCAGAAGCTGGTCGATAGTACGGGTCGGGTGGAGCGTTTCATGAAAAAATATGGGATGAACCAGCAGGGGGAAGCGGCGCCTGAAGCCGACGTGACCTCTGAAACCGAGGAATAGCGAGGGGAAGACGAGAAGGCAGCTGAGATCCCGTAGCAGGAGGGCGAAGACAACGGTGCGGCGCGCGGAAAGGCCGTGTGCCGCTTTTTTGTGGCCCTCGTAGTCGGAGAGGGAAGGCTGCCACACCCGCTGCGAGAGCGGGGACCCGAGGTGAAGTGACTTGAGTCGGACGATGTTCGACAAGCTGGACGAGGTAGAGAGCCGGTTCGAGGAAATCCGGCAGATGCTCGCCCAGCCAGAGGTGCTGAGCGATCCGGAACGCCTCCGCGAGCTTTCCCGCGAGGAGCACGAACTGGAGCCCATCGTCGAAACCTACCGCCGGTACAAACAGACTAAGGCGGCCCTCGAGGAGGCAAGGGAAATCCTGGAAGAGGGTACGGATCGGGAGCTGAGGGAGCTGGCGGAGGAGGAAGTGCGCGATCTGGAGCAGCGCCTGGAGGAATTGGCGCAGCAGCTGAAGTTGCTCCTCGTGCCCAAGGATCCCCAGGATGCGAAGAACGCCATTGTCGAGATCCGGGCTGGTACGGGCGGCGACGAAGCCGGACTCTTCGCCGGAGACCTCTTCCGGATGTACACCCGGTACGCGGAACGGAAGGGCTGGTCCGTCGAGATCATGAGCTCCCACCCTCAGGACATCGGAGGGTTCAAGGAGATCATCTTCCTGGTGCGGGGCAAGAATGCCTACGGGACCCTGAAGTACGAGAGCGGCGTTCACCGCGTGCAGAGGGTGCCGGTTACGGAAGCCAGCGGCCGCATCCACACCTCCGCGGCTTCCGTAGCGGTCCTCCCCGAAGCGGAGGAGGTGGATGTGCAGATTGATCCCGAGGACCTGCGCATCGATGTGTTCCGGAGCTCCGGGCCGGGCGGACAGAGCGTGAACACCACAGACTCCGCAGTGCGGATCACCCACATCCCCACGGGCATTGTGGTAACCTGCCAGGACGAGAAGAGCCAGCATAAGAACAAGGCGAAGGCCCTGCGGGTCTTGCGGGCCCGGCTCTACGAGCGGGTCCTGGCGGAGCAAAGGGCCAAAGAAGCCGAAACGCGGCGTTCAATGATCCGCACGGGGGACCGAAGCGCCAAGATCCGCACCTTCAATTTCCCCCAGAACCGGGTCACCGACCATCGAATCGGCCTCACCCTGTACCGTCTGGAAGAGATTCTGGACGGAGACCTGGACGAGCTCATTGAGCAGCTCCAGCTGGCAGACCAAGCCGAGAAGTTGAAGCAGTTGTGAGCACCTCGAGGACCACGCAAGAACAGAAGTGGACCGTTCTTAGCCTCGTGCGCTGGGCGACAAGCTTCCTCGCCGAGCGGGAAATCGAAAATGCTCGGCTGGAAGTGGAGCGAATGCTCGCTCACGTCCTGGGGGTCGATCGGGTAGGCTTGTACCTTCAATTCGACCGCCCTCTGAACGAGAGGGAACTCCGCGCGTTCCGGGAGCTCCTTCGGCGCAGAGCCCGTCGCGAACCCCTCGCGTACGTGCTCGGTGAGTGGGAGTTCTTTGGCTTGAGGCTGAAGGTGGATCGGCGTGTGCTCGTACCGAGGCCCGAGACGGAGCGCGTCGCGGAAGTCTGTCTGGACATTCTCGAGACCGAGCGCGAAGTTCGGTTTCTGGATCTCGGGACCGGATCCGGCAACCTGGCCGCCGCTATTGCTGTCCATCGCCCCTTGGCACGCGGCTGGGCTATCGACGTGTCCAAAGAGGCAGCCGAGCTTGCGCGCGAAAACCTCCGCGCCCTCGGCGTGGCTGATCGCGTCCACGTAGCCGTGGCCGACATGCGCAGAGCCCCATTTCCCATTGCGAAGGGGGACCGCGGGTACGACCTTGTCGTTTCCAATCCTCCGTACGTACGACCGGAGGAATGGCCAACTCTCCAGAAGGAAATCACCAACTACGAACCGCGACAGGCACTCGTGGCCGAGCCCGATGGCCTAAGCTATCACCGGGCGGTGGCCCGCGTTGCGTCCCACGTGCTGAAGCCGGGGGGCGCCGTAGTGGTAGAGATCGGGGCAGACCAAGCCGGGGAGGTCTGCGCGATCCTTCGTTCGCAAGGTTTGGAGCAGATCCAGGTCGTTCGCGACCTCGGGGGCAGGGATCGAGTGGTGAGCGCGCGAAAAGCGCTCCCATAAGAGAGGCGCACAGGAGGGACCCGTGTTCGTGAACCCCAATATCTTCCGCCAGTACGATGTCCGAGGCGTGGCTGAGCGCGATCTGACGGACGAGGTCGTGGAGCAGCTCGGGCGGGCGTTCGGTACGTTCATGCGGCGCAAAGGCTATCGGACACTTACGGTGGGCCGCGACGTCCGCCTGTCCAGCCCGAGACTGCGGGATGCGCTCGTACAGGGACTCGCCGCCACCGGCGTCGAGGTGATCGATGTCGGGGTAGTGCCGACGCCTGTGCTCTATTTCTCCATCGTCCACTTCCGTGTGGATGGCGGGGTAATGATTACCGGCAGCCACAATCCCATCGAGTACAACGGGTTCAAGCTGTGCGAGGGGGTGGCTTCCATCTATGGAGACGATATCCAAGAGCTGCGCCGACTCATCGAGAAAGGGGATTTCGAGTCCGGCCGCGGCGAGGTCCGTCAGGACGATGCTCTGACGCCCTACCTCAGGCTCCTCGGCGAGAAATTCCACTTTCCGCGGCGTCTGAAACTGGTGATCGACGCCGGCAATGGCACGGCGGGCGAGATCGCCTCTCAGCTCTTTCGAGGCTATGGACACGACGTCGTGTGCCTGTATTGCGAACCGGACGGACGGTTCCCCAACCACCTCCCGGACCCCACCATTCCGGAGTACGTGGCCGAGCTGCGGAGGAAAGTGGTGGAGCTCGGGGCGGACCTGGGCATCGGATATGACGGCGATGCAGACCGGATCGGCGCTATTGACGAAAAGGGCGCGATAATCTTCGCCGACCGCCTCCTTGCGCTGTTCAGCAAGGGTGTGCTCGCGCGTTGTCCGGGGGCGCCGATTGTGTTTGACGTCAAGTGTAGCCAGGCGCTGCCGGATTTCATTGCCCAGCACGGGGGCAAGCCAGTGATGTGGAAAACAGGCCATTCCCTCCTGAAGGCCAAGATGAAGGAACTGGGGGCGCCCTTCGCGGGCGAGATGTCCGGCCACATGTTTTTCGCCGACGACTACTTCGGCTTCGACGACGCCCTTTACGCGTCGCTACGCCTGGTGGAGATGGTGGCCGGCTCCGGGAAAAAGCTCTCGGAGCTGGTGGCCGAGATCCCGGCCTTCGTTTCGACACCCGAGATCCGTGTCGATTGCCCCGATGAGGACAAGTTCGCGGTGGTGGACGAGCTGATCAAGCACTTCCGGCGCGAGTACGAGGTCGTGGACGTCGATGGCGCCCGCGTCCTATTCGGAGACGGCTGGGGTCTTGTACGCGCGTCTAATACCCAGCCCGTCCTGGTCCTTCGTTTTGAGGCCAAAACGCCCGAGCGCTTGCGGGAGATCGGCCAGGCCTTCCTAACCGTGCTTTCTCGATTCCCGAACGTAGACACGGAACCGTTGAAAAAGGCCCTGGAGGCTGTCGAGGGCCAGACGCAGTGACCCAAGGACGAGAGGAGACCCATGTTGCGAGCGCACCGATACGATTGGATGGCAGCCGTTGGAGCAGCTTTGCTCCTCGTTTCCTGCGCGGGGCAAACACGCCGGCCCCTCCTCTTCTCGGAGCCAACCTCCGACCAAAGCTTCATCGTGATCGGAAACGTTCTGGTGGAGAGCCGCTATTTTGAGGAGAGGCCGGAGGTGTACCGGTCCAACATCGAAGTGGCGATCGTGGCCCAGACAGAGGTGGGAGGCAAAGCGAAAACCACGGGCTATTGGACGACGACGGACGAAGAAGGCTATTTCGTTTTGACCGACGTTCCCCCGGGCAAGTACGCGATCAAGGGGATCCGCTTCACCACCAACCAGGGAACGCTCCTGACCATCACAAATACTCTCCGGTACGCGGGCAGCACGTACGTGATCGACAGGCAGGAGACGGTGATCTTCGACGCCAGCTACTTCCCGGTGGAGGCCCGCGGCCGAGTGGTCAACCTGGGGTACAACCTTTTCACCCTGGATCAGATGAGCCGTAGCACAGGACGCGTGGACCACGTCTCGTTGCCGAGGCTTGTGGATCGCCGACTGGTTACCGGCGAAACCTTGAATCTGGGCGACGTGGAATCGTACGTGATGGCGAAGCACCCGCAGAGCGCATGGGTCGAGATTTTGAAGCAGAGCGGTCGACGATAGGCCACCTTCTCGGACAGGATTCCGCTCCCCTCCGCTGCATCCGGTGTCCGCGGGCCCGGTTTCCTGACCCGCACGAACAGTGCTACAAGTTCGGCGGCCTGATTTGTACCGTGGACGAAGCCAACGTGGGCAAGTACGACGCTTGCCGCTTCGGCTGGACTCTGGGGGAAGCGACGACGTCTGGGCCTTCCGGG
The DNA here is from genome assembly GCA_034506315.1 of candidate division KSB1 bacterium. Classification (GTDB taxonomy): domain Bacteria; phylum Zhuqueibacterota; class Zhuqueibacteria; order Oleimicrobiales; family Geothermoviventaceae; genus Zestofontihabitans. The sequence continues at coordinate 29,208 of JAPDPT010000033.1, forward strand.
CCGGAGGGAGCATACGGACGGCACGGGCCGGGGTCGGGTTTTCCGGCTTCCCGGGAGCAAACCAGCGCCAATAAGCACCGGGAGGAACATTAACCTGCTTGGTGGGGTAGGATTGAAAGGAGTTTTGCGAGACGGTGGGCGGTCTCACCGTCTTTTTGTTTTGAAACAGAAACCCAACGTTCGGAGAGTGAGAAGATTCGCATGGCAAGGAGAAGTGGATTTGAGGCCGACCTCTACCTGAGCAGGGTGCTGGATTTCCTCCGTTCCCGGCCGGGTCAGGGCTTCAAGGCCAAAGAGCTGGCGCGGGAGATCGGGGTGCCGCCGATGCACTACACGCGCTTCCGTTCCCTCTTGCGAGAGATGGCGGAGCGGGGTGAGCTGCGGAAGGGCCGCCACGCCCGGTACTCGCTTGCTCCCCCGGAGCCCGAAGTGACGGGGACGCTGCACGTAAAGACCCAGGGCTACGGCTACGTGGTCTGCGAGGACGGGCGCGAAGTCTTCGTGAGCCAGAGGAACATGGGCACGGCCCTGCCGAAGGACGTGGTGCGTGTCCGGCTGTTCGCCACCCGGAACGGGGAAAGGCCCGAGGGTCGGGTGGTGGAGGTCCTTGAGAGGGCGCGCGAGAACATTGTGGGGACCTACCGCCGCGGCAAGCGCTTTGGCTTCGTCGTACCGGACGATCTGAAGGTCCAGTGGGACATCCTCGTGGCGGACACAGACAATCTGGGAGCTGTGTCTGGCCAAAAGGTCGTCGTCCGAATCACGGAGTGGGAAGACGAGAGGGCTAACCCCGTTGGCAAAGTCGTCAAGGTCCTGGGCTTCCCGGAGGAACCCGGGGTCGATGTGGCCAGTGTGGCGTACAGCTACGATCTGCCCCTCTCATTCCCCGAAAAGGTGCTGCGCGAGGCCGAGCGCCTGCCCGAAGCGATCCCGGAAGGAGAGCTGGAAAGGCGCCTCGATCTGCGCGATCTCGTTACGTTCACCATCGACCCGGCGGAGGCAAAGGACTTCGATGACGCTGTCTCCCTGCGTCGTCTCGAATCGGGCAATTGGGAGCTCGGCGTCCACATCGCCGACGTGAGCTACTATGTCAAGGAGGGCGGCGCGATCGATAAGGAGGCGCGGAGCCGGGGCACCTCCGTGTACTTGGTCGATCGCGTAATCCCCATGCTTCCGGAAAGGCTCTCCAATCAGATTTGCAGCCTCCAGCCTCTCCAGGATCGTCTCTGCATGTCCGTCCTGATGGAGCTTGACCGGGAGGGGGAGCTTCTGAACTATCGGATCGAGGAGACGGTCATTCGGAGTCGGCGCCGCTACACGTACGAAGAGGTCCAGGACATCCTGGAGGGCCGACTCGATGATGAGTACGCCGAGATTCTTCGCCAGATGCGCGAGCTAAGCCGAATCCTAATCGCCAAGCGCTATCGCCGCGGCAGTATCGACTTCGATACCCCGGAGGTGGAGGTGGAGCTGACGCCCGACGGTCGAGTGCGGGAACTGCGCCGCCGGGATCGGCTGGAGAGCCACCGCCTCATTGAGGAGTTCATGCTGCTGGCGAACGAGACGGTGGCCAAGCACGTGGGCGTCTACCTGCGTGAGCGCTCTGGAGAAGAGGTTCCGTTTGTTTATCGGGTGCACGAGAGGCCAAGCACGGAGAAAATGGCCGAGTTTCTGCAGCTTCTGCGCGCGTTCGGCGTAGAGGTGGCGATGCCCGGGCGGGTTACACCTCGCTTCTTCCAGCGGCTGGTGGAGCAAGTGAAGGACCGGGACGTCGCCGACATTGTGCAGGACGCGATGATCCGCGCCATGATGAAGGCCAGGTACGATGTTCAGAACCTCGGGCACTTTGGCCTGAATTACGAGTACTACACGCACTTCACTTCGCCCATTCGCCGCTATCCGGATCTGGTGGTGCATCGGTTGCTCAAGCGCTACCGCCGGGGGGCACTCTCGGCCGCGAGGGACGGGCTACAGGAGATCTGCCAGCTGGCCACGCGGCGGGAGATTCTCGCTATGGAGGCGGAACGCGAGTCCATCAAGCTCAAGCAGGTGGAGTATATGGCGCAGCACCTGGGCGAGCGCTTTCAGGGGGTCGTGGCCAGGGTTGTTCCCTTCGGGGTGTTCGTCCATTTGCCCCAGTTCCTGGTGGACGGACTGGTGCACGTTTCCGAGCTCGGCAACGACTACTACCATTACGATCCCCAACGCTTCGCGCTGATCGGGGAGAACAGCGGAAAGGTTCTGCGCCTGGGCGATCGGGTGACGGTCGAAGTGGTACGTGCGGACAAGAATGAGAGGATCCTCGACTTCCGGCTTGTGGAGCCCGAAAGTCGCCGCGCCCCGAGGACGGCTACGGTGCAACGCAAGGGACACAGAGGAAACCAAAGGAGGAGAGCGTGACGGCCAGCAACCTCGAGGAGTTCAAGGCCCGCCGAGAACGACAGAATCGCCTTGTGCTGGAACACGCGGACTTGACCACCAAGCGGTTCTTTAACCTGGACGCTGCTGCGTTCCAGGCCGGTGCGCTTCCGCCCAAGGTGAAAGAGCTCCTCGGCCTGGTGGCGTCCACGGTCCTCCGTTGCAACGACTGCATTGCCTATCACGTGGGGCGATGCCTTGAGGAGGGGGTGTCCGCAGCCGAGTTCACAGAAGCGATGGGCATCGCCCTCGTCATCGGAGGATCCATCACCATCCCCCACGTGCGGTACGCGTATGACCTTTGGAATGAGGCCGGCGCGTTCGCCCGGGAAGGCGTGCCGGAGCTATAGCTCGAAGGGCACGACCTGGACGACGTCCTCCACCTGTTCGATCTGGCGCAGCACTTCCTCAGGGACCGGGTCGTCCACCTTCACGACGGCGAGGGCGAGGTCGTTTCGGCGAAGGCGTCCGAGCCGCCACTCGGCGATGTTCACGCGGGCATTGCCCAGGATCGTGCCCACCTTGCCGATTACCCCGGGCCGATCGTAGTTCTTAATGATCAGAAAGCGCCCCTCCGGCTCGACATCCAGGCCGTAGCCGTCGATTTCCACGATGCGAGGAATGCTGCGCCCCAAGAGCGTGCCTGCCACCGTCTGCTTCTGCTTATCGGTGCGCACGTGGACGCGCATCAGATTGGTGTAGTCCTCGGGTTCGAAGGTGCGAGTCTGGCTCACGCGGATGCGGCGCTCGTCGGCAATGTAGGGCGCATTGATGTAGTTCACCTTCTCGCGCAAGATGGGTGCAAGCAGCCCCTTCAGCACGGCCACGGTCAGGGGCTTGACGTAATTAGCGATCTCCCCGTAGTACTCCACGGAGACAGCTTGCACCCGGCCCTCCACGGTCTGCACCTGCATCCGACCGATCCGCTCTGCAAGGTCCAGGAATGGCCGAAGCTTGAGGAATTCTTCGCGGCTCGCAATGGGCATGTTGACGGAATTCTCATATTCCCCGTGTTTGAGGGCTGCGATCACCTGCCGAGCCAACTGGACCGCCACGTTGACCTGCGCTTCCACGGTATTGGCGCCGATGTGGGGTGTGACAACTACGTTGTCCAGGAGGAGAAGCCGCGTGTCCTTCGGGGGCTCTTCTTCGAAGACGTCGAGCGCTGCGCCGGCCAGCTTGCCGGTCGTCAATGCGTGGTAGAGGGCCTCGGGATCGACAATGGGCCCCCGCGCCGCGTTGATCAGCAGCGCCCCATCTTTCATCATGTTGATCTCCCGGTGGGAGATCATGTGAAAGGTCTCATCGGTAAGAGGCGCGTGCAGGGTGACGATGTCGGACTGGCGCAGCAGCTGCTCGAAATCCACCAGAGGCACGCCGAGCTGCTCCGCCTTTTCCACGTTGACGTAAGGGTCGTAGGCGATGACGTGCATCTCAAAGGCTTTCATCCGCGTGGCCACCCGGCTGCCGATGCGTCCCAGTCCAATAATACCGAGGGTCTTGCCCTGGAGCTGAATGCCAAGGAATTTTTTCCGTTGCCACTCGCCCGCGCGCAGGGAGTTGTGTGCGTACGGGATGCGGCGGCAGAGGGCTAGGATCAGGCCAATGGTGTGCTCGACCGCGGCGATCGTATTGGCGCCGGGGGTGTTCATCACGGCCACGCCCTTCAGGCTGGCGTAGTCGATGTCCACGTTGTCCAGCCCCACACCGCCGCGGGCGATGACGCGCAGGTTCTCGCCGGCGTCGATGAGCTCGCGGTCGATGCTCGTCTCGCTTCGCGTAATGAGAGCATGGTACGGGGCGAGGGTCTTGAGAAGCTCCTCGCGGGATAGACCGACCTTCACGTCCACATCAAAGTCCGGCTCTGCCTTGAGGAGGGCAAGCCCCTCCGGCAGGATCTCCCCGGTTACCAGAATGCGAAAGCGGGAAGGCTTAGCTTCTTCCATCTCCACGATCCCTCCGCCTCGTCACGATCTTCTCTGCAGGTAGTCGTCCAGACAGGCCAGCAGCTCCCGGATATCGTCCTCCGTAAGCTCGCCCATGTGGGCGATGCGAAAGGTGTGCTCCTTCAAACTTCCGTAACCTGAGGCAATGAGAAAGCCATGGCGCCGGGCGTGATCGATGAGCTCCCGTGGCGCGAGCCGACCGCGGCTGTCCACTGCGGTAACGGTGGGCGAGAGGGCTGTAGGGTCGGCGAAGAGGGCCAGACGGTTGCGCGCCCAATCCTGCACCAGCCGGGCCATGCGAAGGTGACGACGGTATCGCTCCTCCATCCCCTCGTCGAGGATGCGGCGCAGCTGGACCCGCAGGCCAAAAAGATGCGGCAATGAGGGAGTGATGGGCGTCTGGCCCTCGGCTGCGCGCCGGGCCATCTCTACGAAATCGAAGTAATAGCCGCGGTCTTTCACGCTCGCAGCACGGTTCAGGGCGCGCTCGGAGATCGCACAGACTGCAAATCCCGGAGGGAGGGCCAAAGCCTTCTGTACGGAGGCGAGGCACAAGTCAAGCCCGAGGCGGTCAAACGCAATGGGCACTGCGCCCATCGAGGTCACGGCATCCACAAGGAGGAGAACACCGGGGTGCTGGCGCACGACCTCGGCGATCTCCTCCAGGGGGTTAAGGACCCCTGTGCTGGTCTCGTTGTGCACCAGCGTGACGGCTTCGTAGCCGCCGTTGGCCAGCCTCTTCCGAACCGCATCCGGATCCACGGGCTTCCCTTCCGGGAAAGCAAGCAGCTCTGCCTCCTTCCCATTGGCGAGGGCGATTTCGTACCAACGCTTGCCGAAAGCGCCGCAGCTTGTGCACAGGACCCGGCGTGCGACGAGATTCCGGATCGCCCCCTCCATGAGCCCGGTGGCCGAGCTCGTGGAGAGAAGCACCACCTGTTTGGTCTGCAGGAGTTGCCGCAAGAGATCGCTTACTTCGAGGATGAGCTCTCTGGCCTCCTCGGTTCGATGTCCGATCGGGGGTTGGGCCATCGCCTGCAGAACATCGGATCTGACCTCTGTGGGCCCTGGAATGAAAAGCTTCAGCCGGTGCATGGCTCCCATGGGTCTCTGTATTCTCCTGGTTGCCGAGCGGTTCAGGGATCGGACTATCGGAGGCTACTGGGAAGGGTAGGGCTCTCACGTGCGGTCAGGGACCGCTGGAGGGAACGAAGGATGGCCCGCGCGGTCTCGCGGAACTGCACATAGCCATCGAGGATGAGCGACAAGCCCTTCCGGTACAGGTCCTCGTAGGCGGTACCCGAGACCATCGCCCAGCCGCGCGGACCAAGGGCGAGGACAAACACCGGCGATAGGCTCTCACAGCGGACGTAGACATCGGCCTCCGCGGCGACCACGGTTCGCTGGACCACCCCGCCGTAGCCCACAAACAAGTCGACGGCGCTCTTGGCGGCCAAGTCGCTGGCGCCATCGCCGATTAACATGGCGCCGCCTGGAAGCTTGCCCAGGCGCTCGATAGCCACCCTCTTCCCGTTGGTGCGGATCATGGGCGAGGTCCCATCCAGGGCCAAGTACCGCTCTTCCGGATTGGGTCGATACTGGTAGCGATGGTATTTGTACCAGTCGCCTTGGAGTTCGTCGAAGGCCACGTCCACCCCAAGGACGTTGCGGATGGGGATCCTCAAGCACGCGGCCAATTTCTGCAGGGCCACCAGAAAGCCGCCGCTCACCACGTACACCTCGCGGCCATAGGATTGCAGAGCGGCCACGACGGCCGCGGCGTCCTCCACCAGATTCTGGGCGTAGAGCGTGCCGATGCGCTCGATCTGACCCCGTGTGGGACGAAGGAGCTCCAGCCGCTTCTGAAAAACCGCGTCCAGGGGGACCTTGCCCTCCATTGCCTGCTGGGTCAGGAACCGGATCTCCTGTCCCTTGCCCAGCATGGCTCCGAGCTCGTCAATCCCTTCGATCCGGGTGAGCGTGCTGTCGCAATCGAAGAAAATGTGCTGGAAGCTACGCCAAATCATGCCTCTGTTTCTCCCTCCCCCGTGAGCCGGTCGGAGTTCTCCGGCGTCCAGGCTCGCGGGAAACGCGCCAAATGTACACACCTGGGGGGACACGAGCAAGGAAATTGTCCTGGGCCCACGACGGCATCGGGATGCAGTTCTAATTGTCCCTCTATCGCCTGCCAGCCCCGAGGCGTCGGTTCGGAAGCTCCCTCCGGGAAGCAAAGGGAGCGGACGAACTTCTTTCTCCGCGCGGTCGAGGCTGGAACGCGGGCAGGCGAGGGGGTGGCTCAGGCTTCCCGGTAGCGATTTGTGATGGGCATGCGGCGATCCTTTCCGAAGGCGCGGGGTGTGATCTTCACCCCTGGAGGGCCCTGGCGACGCTTGTACTCGGCCAGGTCAATGCGGCGCAGCACGTCCCGGACCACGTCGGGATCATAGCCCAGTTCCACGATCTCCCGGTAGCCCATGTCCTTCTCGACGTAAGCCTCGACGATCGCGTCCAGGATCTCATAGGGCGGGAGGGTGTCCTGGTCGGTCTGGTTAGGCCGAAGCTCTGCGGAAGGGGCTTTGGAGAGGATGTTCTCCGGGATCAGCGCGTAGCCCGCTTTCTGATTGCGCCAGCGGGCCAGGCGGTAGACGAGGGTCTTGGGGACGTCCTTCAGAACCGCGTAGCCCCCGACCATGTCGCCGTAGATGGTGCAGTAGCCGACGCTCACCTCGCTCTTGTTTCCCGTAGAGAGGACCAGCCACCCGAACTTGTTCGAAAGGGCCATGAGGAGGTTGGCTCGAATACGAGCCTGGAGATTCTCCTCGGTCACGTCGGGCGCCAGGCCATGGAAGTGGGGTCCGAGCTCCGTTGCGTAGGCTCGGTAGATGCGGCGGATCGGGATCCGGAGGAAGCGGATACCGAGATTCCGCGCCAGCGCTTGCGAGTCCGTGACGCTGCCTTTGCTCGAGTACTGGGACGGCATGGTCACGCCGATCACATTCTCTGCCCCCAGGGCGTCTGCGGCGATCGTGGCCGTCAGCGCGGAGTCGATACCACCGCTAAGGCCAATGACCACTTTGGTGAAGCCGTTCTTGTGCACGTAGTCCCTCACCCCGGTGACCAGGGCCAGGTAGATTTCCTCTTCGCTCGCAAGGACCGAGGGAAGCCCCCGGGGCTCCAGCAAAGGCTTGGAAGCCCCTGGCTCCAATTCCCCGAGCTTGGTGACGCGCAGCGCCAGGTCCGATTGGAACGCCTCGCTGCGGGCCTTGAACTCCCGATCGGCGCGGCGGGCGTCCTGCACGTGCGTCGTGTCGATGTCGGCCACGAGGAGATCTTCCTCGAAAGGCCGCGCCTGAGCGTGGATCGTGCCCGCCGGATCGCAGATGGCGCTGCTGCCGTCGAACACCAGCTCGTCCTGGCCCCCAACGAGGTTGACCAGGGCTACCCAGGCCCGGTTTTCCCGCGCCCGGCTGACGAGGATTTCCTGCCGAACCGTGCGCTTCCCCGCGTGGTAGGGGCTCGCCGAGATGTTGAGGAGAAGCTCGGCTCCCCCTCTCAGGGCCTGGACGGCTGCTACGTCCGGGAGCCAGATGTCTTCACAGATGCTGAGCCCGATCGTCACGCCGCCGAATTCGATGACCAGGGCCTCATGCCCGGGGCGGAAGTAGCGCGCTTCGTCAAAGACACCGTAGTTCGGCAGGTGCACCTTGCGGTAGGTGGTCACCCACTGACCGTTGAACAGAACGGCCGCCGCATTGTGAAGGCCGTCCTCCCTGGCCTCCGGAAACCCAATGATCGCCACGAGGCCGGTCGTGTACGAAGCCAGATCTTCGATCATGCGCCGGCTGCTGTCCACGAAGGAGCGCCGCAGGAGAAGGTCTTCGGGAGGGTAGCCTGTTACGGCCAGCTCCGGAAAGGCCACAAGATCGGCGCCCAAAGCCCGGGCTCGGGTCAACGCCTGACGGATTCGGGCACTGTTCCCTTCCAGGTCGCCGACCGTGACGTTGATCTGGGCTAAGGCCAGTCGCAACAGACCGCTGTTCATTTCACCTTTCCTCCGGATCCGGAACGGGAGACGGCCGCTTCGGTTAGGCGTTCAGCCGGTGTCGTTCCTACAGGCTTGCCCAGGCCGGGCGGAGCCTGCCCCTTCTCGTCTCGAGCCTGCCAACTCGTAGCGCGCCCCCTTCGCC